>NZ_DFMZ01000118.1:10333-10747 GCF_002375825.1 Aneurinibacillus sp. UBA3580 | reverse complement strand
TTCTTCGTTTGGTTTTCCGTTGCCAAGATGCAACACTGTCCGCGGCAGTGTGAATTTCAGCGCACCCAAAACATCCGGGTAGCGCGAAGAAGGAGACAGTTGGCTGCTTCTCCTGAAATTCATACTGCCGCTAAGTTGCCGGAAAAAGAACTTCAGAAAAAGAAATTCATTTAACTTGCTATGTTTCCTATCCTTAAAGAAGTGCATAGAAAAACAGCACCCTGCCGAATCTGCAGGGTGCCGCCGTGTATCCGCAATTAGCTGCGGAAGAAATTCTTGATAGCGTATACTGTCGTCGCGCGGTTCATCGCCGCAATGGACGTTGTAAGCGGAATGCCTTTCGGGCAGGACTGCACGCAGTTTTGCGAGTTACCGCAATCGGTAATACCGCCTTCACCCATTAAGCCTTCCAGA
>NZ_DFMZ01000118.1:0-10217 GCF_002375825.1 Aneurinibacillus sp. UBA3580 | reverse complement strand
CGCTCTTCAGCGTTCATTTTACCAGTCGGATGCTCATTGAACAGACGTGCCTGGGAGATAGCAAATGCGCCGATGAACGGAGACTTGTCGTTCACATTCGGACACGCTTCCAGGCACACGCCGCAGGTCATGCAGCGGGAAAGCTCATATGCCCACTGGCGATCCACTTCCGGCATACGCGGACCCGGTCCAAGGTCATGCGTGCCGTCGATCGGAATCCACGCTTTTACGCGTTTCAATGCATCGAACATGCGGCTACGGTCAACAGCCAGGTCACGCTGTACCGGGAATGTATTCATCGGTTCCAGACGAATCGGCTGCTCCAGTTTATCGACCAGTGCTGTACAAGATTGACGCGGCTTGCCGTTAATTACCATAGAACAAGCGCCGCAAACCTCTTCCAGACAGTTCATTTCCCAGACGATCGGTGCGACCCGCTTACCGTCTGCCGTTACCGGGTTACGCTGAATTTCCATGAGGCAACCGATAATGTTGAGATTTGGACGATAAGGAATCTTGAATTCCTGTTTATATGGTGTTCCATCAGGACTATCCTGACGGGTAATAATCAAGTGAACCGTTTTTTGTTGTTCAGCCATGTCTCTTCACCCCTCTTTTTTCTACTACTTCTTCTCAGCTACTGTGCTCTTCTTCGAGTAGTCACGTTTACGAGGCTTAATCAGCGAAACATCGACATCTTCATACGAAATCTTCGGCGCATTCGTTGCCGGGTCGAAGTTCGCCATTGTCGTCTTCAGGAAGTTCTCGTCATCACGTTCCGGGAACTCCGGCTTATAGTGCGCGCCACGGCTTTCGTTACGCTCAAGCGCACCGATCGTGATTACACGGGCAAGCACAAGCATGTTCCACAGTTGACGCGTAAAGGAAGCACCGGCATTGCTCCATTTGGACGTATCATTGATGTTAATGTTTTGATAACGCTCCATAAGCTCCTGAATCTTCTCATCCGTTTGCTTCAGCTTATCGTTATAACGAACAACTGTTACGTTGTCAGTCATCCACTCGCCAAGCTCACGGTGAATCTTATATGCATTTTCCGTACCGCTTGTCATATTTGTGATGCGGTCGTATTTCTCTTGTTCTTTCTTCACTTGCGCATCGAATATAGTAGAAGAAACATCTTCAGCAGACTTGTTCAAGCCTTTGATGTATTCGATTGCTTTCGGACCCGCTACCATACCGCCGTATACCGCGGACAGCAGAGAGTTCGCACCCAGACGGTTTGCGCCGTGCTGTGAGTAATCACACTCACCCGCAGCAAACAGGCCAGGAATTTGCGTCATTTGGTTATAGTCAACCCACAGACCGCCCATGGAATAGTGAACAGCAGGGAAGATTTTCATCGGAACTTTGCGCGGATCGTCGCCGACGAATTTCTCGTAAATCTCGATGATACCGCCCAATTTGATATCCAGCTCATGCGGATCTTTGTGGGACAGGTCGAGATATACCATGTTTTCGCCGTTTATGCCAAGCTTCTGGTTAACACAAACGTCGAAAATCTCACGGGTCGCGATGTCACGCGGTACAAGGTTTCCGTAAGCCGGATATTTCTCTTCAAGGAAGTACCAGGGTTTACCGTCTTTATATGTCCATACGCGTCCACCTTCACCGCGGGCAGATTCGGACATCAGACGAAGCTTGTCATCTCCTGGAATCGCAGTCGGGTGAATCTGGATGAATTCTCCATTTGCGTAAGCCGCGCCCTGCTGGTATACAGCAGAAGCAGCCGTTGCCGTATTAATAACAGAGTTCGTAGACTTACCAAAGATAATACCAGGGCCACCTGTCGCAAGAATAACGGCGTCCGCTTTGAAAGATTTGATTTCCATTGAACGCAGGTTCTGTGCAGTAATGCCGCGGCATACACCGTCTTCGTCAATAACAGCGGACAAGAATTCCCATCCTTCGTATTTCGTAACAAGACCGTTTACTTCCCAGCGGCGAACCTGCTCGTCCAATGCGTATAGGAGCTGCTGACCCGTGGTGGCGCCGGCGAATGCCGTACGGTGATGCTGTGTACCCCCGAAGCGGCGGAAGTCAATCAGACCTTCCGGCGTACGGTTAAACATAACGCCCATGCGGTCAAACATATAGATAATGCCCGGTGCGGCATCGCACATCGCTTTTACCGGCGGCTGGTTTGCAAGGAAGTCCCCGCCATATACCGTATCGTCAAAGTGGATCCACGGAGAATCCCCTTCACCCTTCGTATTTACCGCTCCGTTAATACCGCCCTGCGCACAAACAGAGTGAGAGCGTTTTACAGGAACAAGAGAAAACAACTCAACCGGGTAGCCGGCTTCAGCGGCTTTGATTGTGGACATTAATCCTGCCAGACCGCCACCAACTACGATAATTTTACCTTTACTCATGCTCTAACCCCCTATTTTTGGACTGCTTGTGCTACATCAACGGGATTCGCAAATGAGAACAGAGCAAGCAATCCCATTGCCGACATTAACACGAACACAGCCATGGTTACATATGTAGAGATGCGCTGCGCACGGGGACCAACTGTAATACCCCAGCTTACAGCAAAGCTCCACAGACCGTTTGCAAAGTGGAATGTTGCGGACAGAAGACCAATAATATAGAATGCCAGCATGAATGGGTTATCTAAAATTTCGTTCATCAATGTGAACAGGCCAGTCGCTTCCACATTTCCGATTACCATTTGCATTTTTGTTTCCCATACATGCCATGTAATGAAAATGAGCGTGATAACACCTGTTACACGCTGCAGCATGAACATTACATTACGGAAATAGCCATAGTTACCCACGTTATTCTTTGCCTGAAATGCAATGTACAGTCCGTAAATGCCATGATACAGAATGGGCAAGAAAATAAAGAGGATTTCGATGAGGGCCAGGAACGGAAGCCCTTCCATAATCTCAACGCGCTCAAGAAAAGCTTCTTCACCGCGCGTTGCATAATAGTTCGTTAGCAAGTGGACGAATAAGAATCCCCCGATGGGTACAACGCCTAGCAGGGAATGTAGTTTACGGTTAAAAAAATGCCGATGATTCATCATTGCATAAATTCCCCCTTTCACAAGGATCCGCTACAATTTTTCTAGTCTGACACTTTTTTCACAAAAACGTTTAACACACCCAATTTCTCTCCGACTTCTCTACAGTTCTCTCGAAACACCCCTACCACTTCATTTTTCTCTCTAAACTCCCCCTTTATCCGCTCTACTCTACATGCATGACATGAAGAAAAGCTTCCCAAGGAAGCCTTAAAAATAAATGAAGACTTTGTGACAAATTCATTTTACTCCGTCAAAGAGACAGCGTCAAGGAAAGCGACGGACAAATTGTCGAAATTCGCCGATACCAAAATGATTATCTTGATGCTGCCGATTGTTTAAAAATACCGGTATTATATTTTTCAATAAACTGTTCTACCAGTGGACCGATCTTTACGAACTCCACAAGGAACCCGTCATGACCGTAAATGGATTCAACAAAGTGATATTCCACTTCTTTGTGCGAGGCTTTCAGCATCTCCACTACTTCTTCCTGATGATCGGCAGGATACAGCAAGTCATTCGAAATAGCGATGGAAAGCACCCTGGCCTGAATCCGTTCCAGCGCCGCTTTAATACCTCCGCGTCCTCGCCCGATATCGTGCGAGTCCATTGCTTTCAATAAATACAGGTAACTGTTGGCATCAAACCGCTCGACCAGCTTTTGCCCTTGATAACGGAGGTAGCTCTCGATGTTGAATGTGGAATCAAACTGGGTTACATCCCGTTCGTCTTTCAAACGCCGGCCGAAACGATACTCAAACAAATCAGCCGTACGATACGTAATCATTCCTAACATACGGGCAATCGACAATCCGTTGACCGGTCCTTTCCCCGGGTAATAATGTCCTCTCTTCCACTCCGGATCGGACAGAATGGCCTGCCGTCCCACATCATTGTATGCAATGGCGATCGCAGACAGCCGGGCCGATGTAGCAATAGGCAGGACAAGATGCATCATCTCCGGGTACATAACCGCCCATTCGTAAGCCTGCATTCCGCCCATTGAGCCTCCAACAACGGCAAACAATTTATCTATCCCTAAACGCTTCACCATTAGATACTGCAGCTGTACCATATCCCGTATGGTGACTACCGGAAAATCCGCGCCATATGGCCTCCCGGTCTCCGGGTTAAGGGAAGCAGGACCTGTCGTACCGGAACATCCGCCTAATACGTTCGACGTCACCACAAAGTATTTATTCGTATCAATATAGCGTCCGGGACCGATAAGGCCTTCCCACCATCCCGGCTGTTCTTCATCTCCGACTGCGCATGCGTCACCGGTAAGCGCATGACAAACGAGGATCGCATTCGTCTTCTCCTCATTCAGCGTTCCGCTCGTCTCAAATGCCACTTCAACCTGTCTCAGCGTATCACCGCACTCCAGTTTTATTTCGTCTATCACCATCTTCTGTATCATGCGCTCGTCACTCCCTTCTGCTCTTTTTCTCTCCGCACCATACCGTAGCGGCGAACCAACTTATAAAAAATGCCTCTTCCTTATAAGGAAGAGGCGTTCATAGCTCATCGTCCTCCCCTTATCTTCCAGAACGTTTAAACCGTTCTGCTGGAATTGGCACCTCATCCGCACACATGCACGGGGTTGCCGGGCTTCATCGGGCCAGTCCCTCCGCCTCTCTTGATAAGAGCTATCTTATTGTATTCCGTCTTTCTGCGAGTTAGTTCAATACTACGTTTTTTACTGACTAATGTCAATATTGACAAAAAGAAAGTTCGTTTTGTAAACTCAGTATTATAATAGGTTAACATAAGACAAGGAGAAAGCTCATGCGAAACGAAAACATGAAAATGATGATTCTTTCGGCCTTATTCTGCGCACTAACAGCGGTTTTTGCTCAGATTTCTTTTTCATTTATTCCGCAGGTTCCTTTTACTCTCCAGAATTTTGCTATCGCGCTTACCGCTATCATTCTAGGAAGACGCTATGGAACAATCGCTGTTCTGCTCTATCTACTGCTCGGTGCTGTAGGCGCACCGGTGTTTGCCCAATTTTCCGGCGGGTTCGGCATCATTGTTGGCAAAACAGGCGGATACTTAATCGGATATGTTATAGCCGTGTTCGTCATGGGTACGTTGCTTAAAAACAAGGATATCACATTTTTCCGCGCGCTGCTTGCGAATGTAGTCGGATTGGCCATCATCTATGCATGCGGTGTCACTCAGTTAAAATTCGTACTGAGCCTACCGTGGAACCAGGCATTTGCTTTCGGTATGGGGCTGTTCGTACTGCCTGACCTGGTTAAGATTGCGGTCGCTTCCTATATCGGAGTGCTTGTCCGCCGACGTCTCGCTGCGGCAGGTCTTCTTCCGGCCTCCCTTCGCAAAAGCCACATCACCGCATAATGATCCGTTACGTCAAAAAAGAGCCCGGCCGTTCAAAAGACGGCGAGCTCTTTTTTATGTTTGTTATACTCCATATACCATGGCAGCTTCTTTGGCATCAAGTCCAAAGGACGTATGAAGGCTGCGTACCGCCGCTTCCATCTGAGCCAGCGGAATGACGCAAGAAACTTTAATCTCGGATGTAGACACCATCTTAATCTCCACGCCTGCCTCAGCCAGACAGGTAAACATCCGGGCTGCCACACCCGGATTCGTAATCATGCCGGCTCCGACAATCGAGACTTTGGCCAGGTCTTCCTCTGCCACCGCATACCCAAACTCAAGTTCTTCCCTATGCTTAAGCAAAACATCCAGCGTCCGTTTTACTTCCTCACCGCTTACAGAAAACGATACATTCGTTGTATTAGCTTCATAAGCACTTTGTACGATAACATCTACATTAATATGCTCTTCCGCCAGTGTGGCGAATAGTCTGGACATTGCATTCAATTTGGCCGGCATATCGGCTACCGTAATTTTCGCCACGCTTTTATCGTGAGCAATTCCGCTAACAACCAACCCTTGCTCCATATTCGATTCCTCCCCAATCATGGTTCCTTCTTCTGTGCCAAAGCTTGAGCGAACGGTTAAAGAGACACGATGCTGCTTTGCGCATTCCACCGCACGGGGATGGAGAACCCCGGCTCCAAGCGTCGCCAGCTCAAGCATTTCATCATAAGAGATATAGGGCAGTTTCCTTGCAGAAGAAACAATGCGTGGATCTGCTGTATATACACCGTCCACATCAGTATAAATCTCGCATCTATCCGCCTGAAGCGCTGCTGCCAGCGCCACTGCCGTCGTATCCGAACCGCCCCGCCCAAGCGTCGTAATTTGCCCGTCAGAGGAAATACCCTGGAATCCAGCGACAATAACTACCTTCCCTTTGGCGAGCGCATCTCGAAGCGGTGTCGGATCAATCTGCGTAATACGCGCCTTCGTATGGACCTCTTCCGTTGTAATACCGGCCTGCCAGCCGGTCATTGATACGGCACTCTGCCCCAACTCCTGTAAGGCCATGGTCAGCAACGCAATAGATACCTGTTCTCCGGTCGTCAGCAGCATATCCATCTCACGCGGATCCGGCTCACCGGTAATTTGCCTGGCCATATCCACCAGAACATCCGTAGACTTTCCCATGGCCGAAACAACAACCACCACCTGATGTCCGGACTGTACAGTGGATAAAACGCGGCGGGCCACCGCCTGAATCCGTTCAATCGTGCCAACGGATGTACCGCCGAATTTTTGTACGATAAGACTCATCTCTTGTGTCCTCCTCGAACTTTTCATTCTTTTTCTCTTTGTTTCGAATGCCCCGCACGTTTGAGAGGGCCAGAGGTCATGTCGCTGAAAATAAAAAAGACAACAGAGGCGTTCGCCTTATCTGTTGTCTGTATATATCCAGATCAAATACAGCTAACGCTCACTTCCCAATTCCCTGTGCGAGATAGTACTCCACCGGCTATCCGGGATGATAGTCCGGTGACAGTCCTGCACTTATTCAATGCAGACCCAACGACAGGCGGCGAGATCCGTTCTGTCATTTCGGCGAATTCCCCTTTCATCCGCTTTCTCAGGACTCTCGCTCCTCCAGCGGGGTACTCATGGTCTTCGCGCCTCTACCTCACCTTGTTCAGTGAGGCGTTGATGATTTGAATATTTAATTTTCGTATATGGTATCACATGCCAACTGGAAAGGCAACCGTTTTATTCGGATTTATCGGCTGCGGCTTCCGTATTTTCACGCAGATATTCAAGAATTTGCCGCGCCAGTTTGTCACCGATCCCGAGATTACGATACTCGTCTACCGTCGCTTCCCTCATTTTTTTAATGGATCCGAAATGCTTCAGGAGCATTTTCTTTCGCTTTTCTCCAACCCCCGGAATTTCATCAAGTTTCGACTGAAACATTGTCTTGCTGCGCGTGTTGCGGTGGAATGTAATCGCGAATCGGTGCACTTCATCTTGAATACGCTGCAGAAGATAGAATTCGTTGCTGTCCCGCTTTAAATCGACAGGAATAGGCGGGTTACCGACCAGAAGCTGTGCGGTCCGGTGCTTTTCGTCTTTGGCCAATCCACATACAGGGATAAAAAGCCCAAGTTCATTTTCCAATATATCAACCGCTGCCGCAATTTGGCCTTTTCCTCCGTCAATAATGATAAGGTTGGGCAACTCCAATCCTTCTTTCAGCACACGCGTGTAACGGCGGCGAACTACCTCTTTCATGGTGGAATAATCATCCGGCCCGCTCACTGTGTTCACTTTGTATTTACGGTATTCTTTCTTATCCGGCTTGCCATCAGTAAATACAACCATCGCCGAAACGGGGTCCACCCCTTGAAGGTTCGAATTATCAAACGCTTCAATCCGCTTCGGATAGCCGATGCCAAGCGCTTCACCAAGCTTTTGCACCGCCTGGATCGTGCGGGCTTCGTCGCGTGCCATAAGGGCAAACTTCTCTTCTAAGGCGATACGTGCGTTTTCTTTCGCCATATCTACCAGCTGCTTTTTCGGTCCGCGCTGCGGAACGAGCAATTTGGTTTCAATCGCTTCTTCGAGTCCATCCGTTCCCTCGCTCACAGGCAGCAGCACTTCCTTTGGACGGATATGCTCCTTAAGATAAAACTGGACAACATAAGAAATGAAATCTTCATTCTCTTCTCCGTAGAAGGGAAAAGATGCCACATTCCGCTCGATCATCTTCCCCTGGCGAATATGGAATACCTGTACGCTCATCCAGCCTTTGTCGGTATGATAGCCCCAGGCGTCTCGATCAACGTTGTCGCTGAACGTAACTTTCTGCTTTTCCATAATGGCTTCAATATACTGAATCTGATCACGCAGTTCCTTGGCACGCTCAAATTCAAGGTTTTCCGCCGCCGCCTCCATCTGCCGCTTCAATGTTTGCTTAATCTCCCCGTAATTTCCGTTTAAAAACCGGGAGATTTCTTCAATCATGCCTTCGTACTGTTTTGAGTCTACTTCATATTCACACGGAGCGAGACACTGACCCATATGGTAGTACAGGCAAACACTTTTCGGCATATTTTTGCACTTGCGCAGCGGATAGAGCCGATCCAGAAGCTTCTTCGTCTCCTGGGCCGCTCCTGCATTGGCATACGGTCCGAAATACTTGCCGCCGTCTTTTACAACTTTGCGGGTAATTTCAAGACGCGGATGTTCTTCATTCGTAATTTTAATGTACGGGTACGTTTTGTCGTCTTTGAGCAAAACGTTGTAGCGAGGATCATGCTTCTTAATCAAGTTGCACTCCAGCAAAAGCGCTTCGACCGGCGAGGATGTAACAATGTATTCGAAATCAGCGATCTCCTGGACGAGACGCTGCGTTTTACCATCATGACTGCCCGTAAAATAAGAGCGGACACGATTTTTTAATACTTTGGCTTTGCCGACATAGATGACTTCTCCGGCCGCGTTCTTCATCAAATAGCACCCCGGCTTGTCCGGCAAAAGGCTTAACTTTTCTTTTAGCGTATCCATTCTGTATACCTCCTTTCTTTTTCTGTGAAAATTGTGAGAAAAGAAGGAGAGAAAGAGGAAAAAAGATCCAGGGAAGAAAAAGGCATTCGCCCTTTTCTCCATTGAAATCATTGTCACGTTCTCTTCTCTCTTTTCCTTCATACCACAAAAGTCAGCCGCCCTTCCCTTCATTTTCATGGCAGGGCTTGTGGCTGAAAAGCCATGGTGATTTTTTATGAAAAACAGGTGGAAAAAGTATCCTCTTTTCGCTCGTTGTATTTTAAAGAGGCCGCTTTTTCCATCTGCTTTTATTACTTTCAAAGGGATACGGGTGAAAAAACGAAGTCCCTTCTTTTCCCTTACTTAGCGCCATTTTCAGGTAAAGCTATATGGGCCGACAACTGGCTCCCTCTCTGAAATACCCGGATGTTTTGCCGGCCGGCTTTATCTGAAAAAGGGAAGCGGACGGTCTATACATCTTCGGGGAAAAGAACCAGACGAGTTTTTTTACCCGTATTCCTCAATGAAGAAGTCCTCCGATTTTAAAATCGGAGGACTCATTGTGTTAGTTAAAGCTTACAGGTGCTTGTTAATGGCACTTAACAGGCTTTCTTTCGGTTGGAAGCCGATAATTTTGTCAACGACTTGACCGTCTTTTACCAGCATCAGTGTCGGGATGCTCATTACGCCGAAACGTTGTGCGGATTCCGGATTTTCGTCAACATTTACTTTCGCGATTTTGACTTTGCCGCCAATTTCGCCGTCGATTTCTTCAAGAACCGGTGCAATCATTTTGCAGGGACCGCACCAAGGAGCCCAGAAGTCCACCAGCACTGTGCCGCCGCTTTCTACTTCGCTTTGGAATGAGCTATCTGTTACATTTACGATTGCCATATGTAACTTCCTCCTTTTTATCTCAGGTTCGTACTTACATACCATCGTTTTGTTTGTGGTATACAGCAGAGATATACCAGTAACAGTATACCATCCTCACCTCAAAATATCCACAGGTGAAACACTCTCCTTCTTTCCTCATGATTTTCACGGAAAAAAGGCAGCGCCTTATATTTGACGCTGCCTCCCTCTATTGAATGTGTCCCCGCTACTACACCAGCACTTTTTTGAACTCTTCTGTAAGAAGCGGCACAACTTCGAACAGGTCGCCGACAATGCCATAGTCCGCTACCTGGAAGATCGGTGCTTCCGGATCTTTATTGATGGCTACAATGACTTTGGAGCTGGACATACCGGCCAGATGCTGAATGGCGCC
>NZ_DFMZ01000072.1:23904-45065 GCF_002375825.1 Aneurinibacillus sp. UBA3580 | reverse complement strand
GAAGAAAGCGACCGAGTAAATCATACCGAATGTTTTCTGTGAAAATCATGAAAAAGAAAAGAGGGGAAGAGGAAAGAAGATCCAGGGAAGAAAAAGGCCTTCGCCTTTTTCTATATTAAAATCCTCTCCTCATTCTTTCCTCTCTTTTCCTTCGTACCATAAAAGTCAGCCGCCCTTCCCTTCGTTTTCATGGCCGGGGTGTGGCTGAAAAGCCATGGTGCTTTTGTTAGAGTGGTGTTTATAAGTTAATGACTACAATCTTTTCATCCGTCATTTCTTGTACCGCGTAGTGCGGTCCCTCTTTTCCGATGCCGCTGTCTTTCACTCCGCCGTACGGCATGACATCGGCCCGATAGGTAGAAACATCATTAATGATGACACCGCCGAACTGCAACTCGTGCGCCGCACGCATGGCTAATTGGATGTTTGACGTAAACAGTCCCGCCTGCAGGCCGAAACGGCTGTCATTCGCCTGTGCGAACGCTTCGTCGATATCACGATAAGGGATGAGGCTGATAACAGGCGCGAACACTTCCTCGCAGATGACTTTCATTTCCGGCGTTACACCGGTAAGAATGGTAGGCTCCAGCACGCTTCCGTTTCGGTTCCCTCCGAACAAAACGGTTGCTCCCTGCTCTACGGCCTCTTTAATCCATTCTTCTGCACGCCGCGCCTCTTTTTCCGAAATCATTGGCCCGATATCGGTGTCCGGGTCTTCCGGATTACCGACGCGCAACGATTGGGCGACTGCTTTTGCTTTTTCTACAAAGGCATCAAAAATATCTTCATGGACATAGACGCGCTGCACGGAAATGCATGCCTGTCCCGCGTTCGAATATCCGCGTGTTACGCAGAGTTCGGCCGCTTTGTCCAGATCGGGCGCATCTGCGTGTACGATGTTCGGCGAATTGTTGCCAAGCTCCAGCGTAACCCGGCGGATGCCTGTCGTGCTTTTGATGTGACGGCCGACACCGGCGCTCCCCGTAAAGGTGAACAAAGCGATGCGTTCGTCTTCAAGCAGGTATTGCCCCGTTTCCTGGCCCAACCCGTTTACCACGTTAAGATATCCTGCCGGAAGACCGGCTTCCGCCAGAATATCCGCCATCTTGCAGGCAATAATCGGCGTCACTTCCGCCGGCTTCAATACGACCGTGTTGCCCGCGGCAATCGCCGGTCCGATCTTATGTGCGGTGAGATTGAACGGGAAGTTAAACGGCGTAATCGCTCCGATGACCCCAACAGGGACGCGAATGGTGAACGCCATTTTATTCTCGTTGCCCGGCTGCCCGAGCGGTATGCCTGTTCCGCTGATGCGCTTGGCTTCTTCTGCGGATGCAATGAAAGTCTGGATGCCGCGATCGATTTCCGCGCGGGCGTCTTTCAACGTTTTGCCGACTTCACGAACAAGCACCAGGGCCAGTTCTTCTTTTCTTTCGCCGAAAATCTGCGCCGCACGCATAAGAATCTCATAACGCTCGTATGGAGTCAGCTTTTTGGTTTGGAACGTTTCAAGCGCGTTCGTTACTGCCTGTGTAACCTGCTCACGGGTTGTTTTCCCGATACGTGCATACTCTTCCCCGGTATATTTGTTGACTACGGAAATGGTCTCCTGCGGTGTGTGCCACTCGCCGTTAATGAAATGTCCGTACGTTTGGATGGTATTTGTATCTGTACTCATGCTCTATCCACTCCTTTGGTTACGATTACTCGTGATTAAACTTCAAAAAGTATCCATGCTCATCAAATTGCATTTCTTCAGCCCCGGTAAGAATTTCGATATCGGATCTGCCTTCAAGCTCCGGCAGAAGCGATTCCGAGACATACATGTATTCAAGGTGAAGCGTATTCGGAATGCGGATGAACCGTGTTTGTTCCGCCTCCACTCCCCAGTTCGCACGCATAGCGGCTGCAATCGCCGCCCGATCGTTCTCCATTACGATCGGAATCATCGCGCGGTGCAGAAAGGTACTGGTGATGACATTCTCATTCATTTTCTTAAAGTCAATCTGCGAAAACAGGCGCTGCGTCGTCAGATCCGCCAACCCAATTCCAAGCGCGTTGCCGTGCGACTCCTCGCTTACATTGCTCGCAATAATATATTTAATGCGCGGTGATAGCGGTTCTTCCACCCCTTGAATTCGAATGCGGCCGATGATGTTCGTATCCATACCGGTGCCGCTGTAGTTTTTTCCAAGTTCATCTACCAGCAGAATATCAATATCTTCTACCGGCAGCTTCGGCATCAACGAAGCCGAGATGGCGAGCAGCTCCTTCTCACGGGAAGGAATTTGCGCCGCTGGAATAGCTTCCAGGATGGCGGTTTGTTCGAATGCATTTTCTACGATGGCCATTCCGCAGATGATGTTTGCCCTATCGAGCATCACCTGCGCCACTTCCGGCATCATATCACGGATGCCGCGCACCCCATGGCTGTGAATCAATAAGGCCTGTTTATGCTTGCCAAGTCCGATGGCCGCCATCTTCATCAAGCCGCTTTCGATGCCGATGGGTGACTTGAAATCCGTATGCACTTTTACGCGGCCCATTAATAAAATCCCGTCCGCTTCCCATGCATTTTTATCCATGTGCACCGGCATGCCATCCGGCGTTTCTCCAATCTGTACAACCTCCATGGAAGAAATGATGGGGGCTCCGCAATATTCTTCGGTAATGCCAAGGCTTTCGAGAACCTCTACCTGCCCTTCTGCCGTAGCGCCCCCGTGGCTGCCCATTGTGGGAACGATAAACGGAATGCCGCCCAGCTTTTTGATCTCATCCGCACAGGAACGGATAATAAGGGCGATGTTCGCGATTCCCCGGCTCCCGGCGGTAATGGCGATGCGCATTCCCGGCTTTACGGTCTCAGCCATGCGCAGCTTTGAAAATTGGCGGGCGACTTCTTCAGCAATATCGTGAACGACCGGCCCTTTGAAATGCTGTTTAATCTTTGCGATCCGAGGAAATTTCACAGTTCTTCCCCCTTTTTGTTTTCCCGGCCCGCTATTCTACTTTAATAAGGAAGGAAGCCATGTAGAAATCGCAGGTACGTACGTAACAATTAAAATATCCAGAATAAGCACAAAGAAGAACGGAAGCAGCGCTTTGGTTAGCCGTTCCAGTTTTATATTTGCAATCTGACAGGCTACGAATAAATTTACGCCGACCGGTGGAGTCACCATGCCCATTGCGAGGTTGACAATCATAATCATGCCGAAGTGAACCGGATCGATGCCAAGTGCCATAGCAACCGGCGTCAGCAGCGGAGCCAGAATAATAATCGATGCCGATGTTTCAAAAAACATACCGACAAACAAAAGCAATATATTCACCAAAATCAAGAAAACATAAGGACTGTCCGAAAATGTGGTAAACATTTCAGCGACTTTTTGCGGAATTTGTTCCCGCGTCAAAATCCAGCCAAACATTCCGGCATTGGCAATAATAATCATAATGATAGAAGTCGTGATGGAAGAACGGGAAAAAATATCCACAAGGTCTTTCCATTTTACTTCGCGGTAAACGAACACGCCGACGATAAAAGCGTAAACCACCGCTACAACGGCCGCTTCCGTCGGTGTAAAGAAACCGCCGTAAATACCGCCGAGAATAATCACCGGCATCAAAAGCGCAAGAAACGCTTCTTTGAATGCCTTCGCCCGCATGGCCCAGGTAATGCCTTCTTCCCCTTTGTAGCCTTTTTGTTTGGCCAAATACCAAACAAGCAGAATCAATGAAAGTCCGATAAGTACCCCCGGAAGAAAACCGGCTATAAATAAATCCCCAATGGATACACCTGCGGAAATGCCGAAAAGAATCATCGGGATGGACGGGGGGATAATAACACCCAGCTCACCGGACACCGCCTGGGTAGCGCCCGCAAATCCGACATCGTACCCTCTTTTTACCATCGCAGGAATAAGAATGGAACCGAGCGCCGCCGTCGTAGCCGCGCTGGACCCGGAGATGGCCGAGAAAAACATCGCGGTAATAACCGTGACCACCGCAAGGCCGCCGGTAAGTCCTCCGGCCAATGAGTTGGCAAGATTCACTAATCTCCGTGATATGCCGCCGGTTTCCATCAGCGAACCGGCCAGGATGAAGAAAGGAATCGCCATCAACGGAAACGAGTCAAGCGCAGAAAACATCCGCTGCATCAACACGACAAGCGGCATATTTCCTTCCAGCATAAAAGCAATACTGGACGCCAGGCCAAGTGAAATTGCGACCGGTACGCTCAGCAGCAAAAGGACAAGCAAAGAAATAAACATCGTACCTGCCATGGTTATTCACTCCCCTTAAAGAATTCCTTATTTGACTGGCCTTTTATTGTCTCCAGCAGCACGGCAACGGCATTCAGAAGCATAAAGAAGCCGCCGATCGGAATGGCCGCATACGGAATGGACATCGGAAGCTTAAGTCCGGGAGAAAGCTGGGCCGATACGTGACTTAACATTTCAAAGCCAAACACAATCATAACCACAAATAAGACCATAGAAAGAATCAGTGTTAAAACTTTCAGTAAACGCTGCGCTTTTTCGCTTAACCTTTCCGCAATGGCTTCCATGCCAATCAGCGCGCTGTAACGCACGGCGAGCGAAGCGCCGATAAGCACAAGCCAAATCATGGAATAGCGGGCCAGCTCTTCGGTCCACCGCGGCAGTTCCAATTCCATATAACGTCCCAAAAACCGGGCACATACTTGATAAACGATTAACACGGACATGAATGCTAGTAAGAAAGCGGCAAAATAGCGCAAAAACGCATTGATTTTATCAATTCCTTTGATGAAGGACTGCATGGAAGTTCACCTCTCGGATAAGCGGGCGGATAGGTTTCCCTATCCGCCACCTGCAAGTTTTATTGTGTGTTGCGAATCTTATCAATTAATTCCTTGCCAAATTGCGGTTCGTACTTTTCATATACCGGTTTTACAGCATCCTGGAACGGCTTGAGATCCGGATTTTCGATGATTTCCATGCCTTTGGATTTCAGTTCGGTGAGATATTGCTTCTCCATATCCTGAACGACTTGACGCTCGTATTTGCCGGCTTCCACAGCAGCTTCCTCGATCGCTTTTTGCTGTTCCGGGGTTAACGAGTCAAACTTGCTTTTTGAAATCAACATCAGCGACGGATTGTAGAAGTGACGTGTCAGAGTCAGGTGCTTCTGCACTTCATAGAAACGGGACGTCATAATAACCGGGATCGGATTCTCCTCTGCGTCAATTACGCCTTGCTGCAGCGCGGTGAACAGTTCCGTAAATGCCATCGGAGTCGGCTGCGCCCCCATCGCTTTGAAAGAATCCATATGAATGTCGTTTTCCATCGTCCGAATTTTAATGCCCTTTAAGTCTTCCGGTTTTTGTACCGCTTTATCTTTGGTTGTTACACTGCGGAATCCGTTTTCCCACCATGCCAGCGTTTTCACGCCTGTCTTTTCTTCCACTTTCTTGCGCAGGTCTGTTCCGATTTCGCCGTCCAACACTTTATGTGCGTGATCGGCGTCGCGGAACAAGAACGGAAGGTCAACTACGGTTACTTCCGGAGCGAAGCCGCTCATCGGTCCGGTGGATGTCAGTACCATATCGATACTGCCCACATTCAGCCCTTCAATCATATCGCGCTCTCCACCGAGCGATCCGTTCGGAAAGATTTGAAGGTCAACCTGTCCGTTTGTTTTGGTTTTCACCAGCTCTTTAAATTTTTCCATCCCTTTTTGATAATGGGACGTGTCAGAAAGCGTATGGCCAACCTTCAGTGTGATGACGCTTCCACTTTCCCCGGAACCGGCGCTCTTCGAATCGGTCGAAGCGCTCCCTCCTCCGCCGCAGGCCGCCAGAAGCGTCATTGATGCTACCGCAAGAATGCTTAACCATTTTTTCATACAAAATTTCCCCCTCTTATTGCACTATTTTTTATTTTTTGCACTGCATGAAACAATGAATGAGGATTTCCGAACGCTCCCGCTTTTGTTATAACCGGAAGTCCGGAAGCCTGCCCTCCTATGATTTCACACAGCGGAATTCCCTCTTCTACTTCACCGAGTATACGCAAGGCCTGTACACCAAGATGCTCGCATGTTCGGTAGGCGATGTCGCCACCGGTGAGGACCAATCCTTTAAATGCGTACCGGCTTACCGCCTTCGCTCCCGTTTCTCCAAGAAAGTCCGCGATAAGATTTCCGGCCTCAAGACTGTTTGCATTATGTGCTTCCATCCACTTTCTAGTGGCAGCTTCCGCTTCAGCAGAAGTCTCTGTTGTCAGCACGGGATAATAGCCTTCCTGCGCCGCATTGACGATGTATTCTACCAGGCGATCCTGTTCCCTCCTGCGCTCTCCCTCGCTGAATAAACAGGACAATCTAGCGGTAGCAAAGGCAAACTCTTTGTAGTTTGAGAGTGTATTAAGCTGCCCCCTTGTTACAGCGCTTACACTCCCAGCTATACAAAATACAGGATGATTTTCATGCTCTGCTGTTTCTTCGCTGTCCGGGATCATTCCAACGGAATTTTCCAACATACCGGCCAGGCATTCTGCAAGCCCTGCGGAACCTACCCACAGTACGTGCATTCCGCTTGAAAACAAGGCCTCTGTAATCGATTTCAAATCACTTTCTAAAGCGCTATCACATACGATGATGCGCCGGTTTTGTGAGATGCAGTCCTGTACCTTTTCGATTAGCTCATGTTTCCTTATTGCTCTTATATCGAGATGAGCGACGGAACGCCTTGTTTGCGACTCAAGCAATGTGGGAAGGTGCGATTCACGAACAGGCGATTTTGCGTCGCTGCCCGCTTCTGAGTCTTCCAGCAGATGATGATTTACAAGATGATAGCCGCCTACCGTTATTCGCCGGTTTTTTGGATAAGCCGGGGCGACAAGCGCAATATCAAACGCTTCCATATCAAGCAACGCGTCAATTTCCGCACCGACATTTCCCCGCATCATAGAATCTACTTTTTTGTAGATATACGGCATGTCGGAAAGAGAAAGCGATGGTACAACGTCCTTTATCTTTTCATATGCCTCAGCGGCGGCAAGGGAACGGGTTTCTGCATTGTAAACGAGAACATCGATGCTTTGCGATTTTACCGGATTTTCTATTTCAAGCAGTGAAACCGTATTAAACCCTCTTTTGGCAAATTGCACCCCTGTATCGTTTGCACCGGTCAAATCATCGGCAATGACCAAAAGTTTCGCCAATGGCATCACCACCTTTCCTTTAAAAAGTTTCATTATGCCCCTTCCAGAAGATATTTTAGATAATTTAGAAGGTATCTAATTCTCATATATTATAATTTACACAATAAGTTGCAAATTTCAATAGTTTTTTTATAAATTTTGTTTTTTATTGCAACAAATAAAATAGCAGGCTGCGCGCCTGCTATTTTATCTCTTCATTTTTTATTTTTCTCCAGAGCGTCGAACGATTGATGCCGAGCCGCTTGGCGGCATGGGATTGATTGTGGTTTTCTTCTTCCAATACGCGAAGAATAATCTCTTTTTCCATCTGCTCTAATGTTTTGCCTGCGATGTCCAGATAACGGTCTTTGGAATGATTACGGGTATTAGCTTCGGCGAAAAGGCGGTCAAGTATGCTGTTCGCCTCTTCTTCTTCGATAAAAGGACCGGCGGAGGCCATACACAGCTTCTCTACCGTATTTCGAAGTTGCTGTACATTTCCCGGCCACGACGCTTGCAAAAGCCGCTCCATTACCTCTGGACGTATCCCGGCGATTTGCTTGCCAAATTTCACATTAAACGAGGCGATAAACCAGCGCACTAGTTCAGGAATGTCTTCTTTGCGCTCACGAAGCGGCGGAACGCTAATCTCTCCCCCATTCAGCAAATAGAATAAATCTTCCCTGAAATTCCCTTCCTCAATTTCCAGTTGAAGGTTTCGGGCATTGGCCGCAATGATGCGAACATCAATAGGAATCGGATGTTCTCCGTTTAGACGGGTCACCTTTTTTTCCTGCAGCACATTGATAAGCATAGCTTGAATGGATAGAGGCAGACGACCGATGGCATCGATAAATAGTGTGCCCTTATGTGCCGTTTCAAAAATCCCCTGCTTTTCCCCTGTCCCGCTCAGACCAAATATTTCGATCTCCAGTTGGTCCTCAGAGTAGGCCTCACAATTAAAAAATACAAATGGAGCCTCTTTGCGTTCACTCTCGTTATGAATGGCTTGCGCAATGCTTTCCTTACCTGTTCCAGGCTCTCCGTAAATTAATACGGGAAAAGCGTTCTTACTGAAGAAACGGGCTGTCTCAATGGGATTGTGCATTGTTTCACTAACTGCAACCAAATGATTAAAGTGTATATGCGCCTGCAGCGGGGCGGGAAGCAGCTTATACCGGATGCGGCTCTCGGCTTTCTGAATACGGCTAATCTCCTGCAGTGTGATCATCCACTCTCCCGCCTCTTTGTTCGTCACGAGAGGAGTTTTTCTTATTACAATATTTTCGCCGTTTAGCATAACGACTTCTTCCCCGGGATCAGCCTGAGCTATTGGCGCTTCCGCAATCTGAAGCTGGGGGTGAAGCTCTTCAACCGGCCGTCCAATCTCTTGATCCGCTCTGGTGGCGAAGAGCCTTTCTGCCTGTTCATTCATGAAGATCATTTTTCCGTCTCCGTCCACAGCGATAATCCCCTGTTCGCAGCCATTGATAATCGATGTAAGAAGCGCCTTCTCCTGTTTTTCTTTCCTCGTATAGAAGCTCATGTGCTCCGCTTCTTCCAGCGATTCAATAACCGCCTCTTTGCCTGATGTAATCAAAATGGCGTTAAGTCCGAAACGCGTTGCCACTGAAGTACTGATAACGTCTCCGATGATGACCTGGATTCCTTCGGCATGAGCCTGGCGGATTCCCTTCTCGATTTCCTCTTCATGGTTAATGGGAAAGAAAGAAAGGTTCATATCCAGCAGCGTTCCGATTGCATCCGCTCCTTGGATGGTATTAAAATAGCTCATCAGGCCAATCTTTCCTTCATAGCCTTTTATCAGCGTAAGGGTACGCAAAATGTCATAGCCTGAAATCTTTACTTCCACCACAGGGAGGTTACAGTGCTGACGGAGCAGACGGGCCGTGGCTCCGCGGCTGACAATTACGTCAAACCCGTGTCCCTCCATTTCTTTTGCGATGGCTAGGCCTTTATGCAAATCTCCTACCTCTACATGCATTTCTTTCTTTAATTCTTTGTTTACTTGCAAGAACAAATCTTTCAATCCCGGATAAGGGGCGATCACTAAAATACGCGCCATACGCAGTCTCCTTCACAACAAATGTTGCATTTTAATACACTTCCATTGTAAGGGTAAGTGTTTGATTTTTCAATGAAGAATTCAGTAAAAAGGCCTCCTCCTGTTACCAGGGGAAGCCTACTCAACACGTATTTATTTTCTCATCGTATTCGTGAGTCGTCCCAGATTTTCAATCTCAACAGTGACTTCATCGCCGTCTTTAAGCCATTCCCGTTTGTCTTCCGGAAGTCCGAGGATGACGCCTTCCGGTGTGCCGGTCAAAATAATATCACCCGGATAAAGCGTCATGTGCCTGGAAATATAGCTTACAATTTCGTCACAATAAAATATCATATCAGACGTGTTAGAATCCTGCCGCACTTCTCCGTTGACCCAGGTGCGGATGCGGAGATTCTGCGGGTCGCCCGCTTCATCCGCGGAGACGAGGTACGGACCGATCGGACTGAATCCGTCGCACGTTTTTCCGAGCAGCCATTGCGAGCTTTTAAACTGCAGATCGCGGGCGGATAAATCGTTGGCCGTGCAGTATCCGTAGACGTAAGACAATGCTTCTTCTTTTTCTACATCTTTTGCTTCTTTTCCAATCACAATAGCCAATTCCACTTCATAGTCGACCTGCTTGGACGCCGCAGGCAGTTTTACCTCCCGTCTATGTCCGGTAAGCGTATTATTGAATTTGCTGAACAGCAGCGGGGCCTCCGGCAAAGCCATATTGGACTCTTCGGCATGCCTTTTATAGTTTAGGCCGACGCAAATAATCTTTTGCGGATTGGTTACGCACGGTCCGTATGCAAGCTCCTCTTCAGTCAGAAAATGAACGGCTTCGCTTGACAGCGCCTGATCAACAAGGCGGCTGAGCGCCTGTTTTCCTTCTTCTCCGCTTTTGATGACCTGGTCAACGGACAGCGGTACACCCTCTGCGCCCGTTTCTTCCGCAAAGGCAGAAACGTCAAGTATGCCTTTCTCGGTTTTCACCCCCAAATGCCATGCGCCGTTTTTTTCGAATGTTACAGTAATCATGAAACTGCCTCCTTGTTCATTATGATCTATGCATACATTTCTTGTATGTATGCCGAATCCCCTGAAGCAAAGACAGCTTTTGTTCAGGGGATAGGGCGTATGGCTATGCTTTTACAAATACGGTTTTGATGGCCGTGAAGAACTCAATAGCCGCCTGACCCTGCTCGCGGGAATGCGAGCTGGATTGTTTCATGCCGCCGAACGGAGCCTGCAGTTCAACGCCTGCTGTTTCGGCATTGATGCGCACAAGACCTGCATCCATTTCATTAATGAAAGAAAGCATATTGCCGATGTCTTTCGTATAGATGGAGGCACTTAGGCCGAACTCTGCGTCATTCGCCTGCTCCAGCGCTTCCTCTACCGTATCCACCTTAATGAGCGCAAGAACCGGTCCGAAAATCTCTTCCCGTGCGATAACCATGTCATTCGTTACATTTTCAAATACGGTCGGCTGCACATAGAAGCCGTCTTCTCCCCCGTTTTCGGTGTAGCGTTCGCCGCCATACAGAAGGGTCGCGCCTTCGCTCTTTCCTTTTTCGATATAAGAAAGCACGGTATTTAGCTGACTCTCGCTGGCGCACGGTCCCATCCAGATGCCGTCTTCCAGACCGTTGCCTATGGTAATTTCCTGTACTTTCGCAAGCAGTTTTTCTTTGAATACATCATACACATCCGCCTGGACAAAGACGCGGCTTGTAGCGGTACATTTTTGGCCGGTAGAACGGAGTCCGCCGCTGATGGTGCCTTCTACGGCAAGATCCAGATCGGCATCGCTTGCGATGATGACCGGGTTTTTCCCGCCCATTTCCAGCTGATATTTCGCGCCGCGGGCCAGTGCCGCCTGCCCGATTCGTTTGCCTGTAGCGTTCGATCCGGTGAAGGTAATGCCATTGACGTCAGGGTGATTAACAATCGCCTCACCGACGACGGAACCCCGGCCGGTTACCATGTTTACGACACCTGCCGGAAGGCCGGCTTCATCCATGCATTCGATGACTTTTGCCGCTGTTACGGCCGTTTCCTGCGCCGGTTTAATAACGACCGTATTTCCGTATATAAGAGCCGGTGCCATCTTCCAGATCGGGATGGCTACCGGGAAGTTCCAGGGAGAAATAACACCGACAACGCCAAGCGGAACGCGGGTGGTAAACATCAGCGCTTCATTGTCGGTAGACGGGATGACGTCTCCGATTTTCCGCATACCTTCTCCCGCGTAGTAACGAAGAATTGCAACGCCACGCATCGTCTCGCCCTTTGCTTCCGGCAGCGTTTTCCCCATTTCTTTGGTCATCGTTGCCGCAATGTCCTCCAGGCGGCTTTCAAGAATATTCGCGATTTTGTAGAGATACTCCCCCCGCGCTGCACCTGAGAGCTTTCGCCACGCTTTTTGCGCTTGTCTGGCCGCCGCTACCGCTTTGTCTACATCTTCTTTGGTGGAACGCTGAATATAGCCGACGACTTCATTTCGATTGGCGGGATTTATGCTTGCCTCTGCATCGTTCGCTGTCGATGCCACCCATTCTCCGTTAATGTAATTTAGATACGTTTTCACCTGTGTAGTCGTTGTCATTGTTAGATGCTCCTTTCATACGGATTAGAATGTAGGGCCAATGCGCCAGATACCAAAATCATTTTGTTTCAAAATTTCAGACTTTGTCAATTTGCCTGAACACACGCTGGCAATCTCATCAAAAATGCGTTGTCCGACTTCATGGATGGATTCAGTGCCGTCGATCACCGTGCCGGCGTTTAGGTCCATGTTGTCGCGCATTTTTTCAAACATGGGCGTATTGGTTGAGATTTTAATAACCGGAGCGATCGGCGATCCGGTAGGGGTGCCGCGGCCGCTTGTAAACAGGACGATCTGGGCACCGCCGGCCACCATGCCGGTGAGTTGTTCAATATCGTGTCCCGGCGTATCCATCCATACCAGCCCTTTTTTGCTCGGGTGCTGCGCATAATCAATGAGCTCCTGGAGCGGACGGCTGCCTGATTTGTTTGCGGCGCCGAGCGACTTTTCTTCGAGTGAACTTAATCCCCCTTCGACATTGCCGGGACTCGGGTTCCCGGTACGGATGTCGACGCCCATCATAAGAGCGCGGCTCTCCATCTGCTGAATGACTTCATAGACACGTTTGGCCGTTTTTTCATCTACCGCCCGGTTGGCCAGCAAATGCTCGGCACCGATAAGCTCCGTCGTCTCGGCCAGGATAGCCGTTCCGCCTGCATCCACGATCATGTCGCTTACCACACCGACGGCCGGATTGGCAGACAGACCCGAGCAGGCATCTGAGCCGCCGCACTCCGTTCCGACGATTAATTCGCTAAAATCGAACGGCTCGCGCATCACTGCCGAGGCTTCCTGTACCATCCGGGCGGCGATTTTCGCGCCTTGCGCGATGGCCATCAGCGTGCCTCCGTGGTCTTGAATCGACACAAGCTCAACCGGTTTCCCGCTTTTGGCAATTTCATCCGCCACTTTCCATCCTTGATGGGTTTCGCAGCCAAGACCTAATACAACAACGCCGTATACGTTCGGATTTACTCCCATTCCGACATAGGTGCGGAATGTTTGCTCATAATCCCTTCCCACCTGGGCGCAGCCGTGCTGGTGAATAAAGCTTACCGTCCCCTGCACCAGCTGTGTAATTTGATGGGCGGCCTGCGTCGCGCACGTAATGGTAGGCAATATCAATACATGGTTACGTACACCGACCCTGCCGTCCGCACGTCTGTAGCCCCAGAACATCGGTTTATTCTGCGGTTCCAACTTTGTCACCTCTTCCCCGTTTTCCTTCCAGATTGTGTACATGCACATGCTCGCCTGCGGCAATGTCACGGGTCGCTATGCCGATCACTTCTCCGTATTTTACGATGTCTTCTCCTTTGGCAATTGGCACGACCGCAAACTTATGCCCGAAGCGGATGGCATCCGCAAGCGTTACGGTGTACGTTTTATCCAGACACGTGACCTCAACCGTCGCTCCCGCCGGAATGTCCATAAGTGCCGTCGCCACTTTATCATATGGCTTCATCATGACGGTTTTATAGTTTGGCTCCATAAGTTCTCCCCCTTTCTTCTTACTTCATTCCACATACGGCTGACAGGGCTTACGGCAGGTCGGCTGTAAGGACGACTAGCGCACCGTCAGACCTCCATCCGCCACGTAGTTGCTCCCCGTAATGAAAGAAGCTTCATCGCTTGCAAGAAAGAGCGCAAGATTTGCAATCTCTTCCGGGGTTCCCATCCTTCCAATCGGCTGACGCTGTTCCATTTGCGTACGTGCTGCTTCCGGGTTCGGATTATCTGAAAGAATCTTCTGAATCCAAGGAGAAGCAATCGTCCCCGGAGAAATGGCATTAACCCGAATGCCCTGCTCCGCAAAATCGGAAGCGGCCGACTTCGTCAATCCTACAATGGCTGCTTTGGATGCGCAATATCCGGCACGGTTCAACACACCCACCATCCCTGCGACAGAAGCGATATTTACAATGGCACCGCCCCCGCCCTGTTTCAGCATTTGTTTAATGGCATACTTGCAGCCGAAGAACGCTCCCTTCGCGTTTACGTTCATCATTAGGTCCCAGTCCGCTTCGGTTTGTTCGATCACCGTTCCTGCTTTGCCGACCCCGGCATTATTTACCATAATATCCAAGCGGCCATATTCTGCTGCCACTTGTTCGATAACGGCTGCCATTTCCGCTTCACGGGTTACGTCAAGCGCATAAAATTTCGCCGTATGACCCTGCGCTATGATTTCTTCCGCGACACGCCGCCCCCCCTGCTCATCAATGTCACATACCGCAACCGTCATCCCGGCGCCGCTCAGCTTTTTCGCAATCGCTTCACCAATGCCGGATCCCGCTCCCGTGACCAGGGCAATCTTGCTTTTTTTTATCATTCCCTCACTCTCCCGAACACACAGGTTTATCGAAGCGCATTTGTAGCGGATTGCTGTGCTTTTACCGGGTTGTTCAGCACACCAATGGAAGAAATTTCAATTTCGATTCGGTCGTTATCCTGGAGCGTAAATTCATTCGGCGGCACGATGCAGGTACCTGTCATCAGCACGGTACCATCGAAAATTTCGTTGTCTCTCACCAGATAGGAGACAAGCTCATCAAATTTTCGTTTTAGCTGTTTGGTGACGGCTGTACCTTCCACCACTTTTTCATCGTCACGGTAGATACGGCATGTGAGCTGGAATGCATACGGATCTTCTACCGTTTCCGCGAGGCGAATAGCCGGACCGATGGCGCAGGAGTTTTTCCAGATTTTTGCCTGCGGCAAATACAGCGGATTTTCTCCTTCGATATCACGGCAACTCATGTCGTTTCCAATCGTATACCCGATTATGTTTCCGTTTCTATCCAGGACAAGGGCAAGCTCCGGCTCCGGAATTTGCCAGTTCGAGTCGCTGCGGAGATAGACGGGCTGGTCAGGTCCGATCGTGCGTGCCGCAGTGGACTTGAAGAAAATCTCCGGGCGATCCGCATCGTATACTTTGTCGTAAAAAGTGGTGGCGTCCATTTTGCCGCCGGTCGCTTCGTAATTTCGTGCATCCCGGCTTCTTTCGTACGTAACGCCGCAGGCCCAGACTTCCGGCGCCTCAATCGGAACAAGCAGAGAGAGCTGTGAGAGCGGAACTTTTAGCGGTTCTTCCGCTGCAATCATTTCCTGAACGAGAGCCAGCGGACTTAGCCCTTTCTCTTCTGCCGCCTGAATCAAACCTATAAAGTCATCGTACGGCAGCGAATACACCATCTCTTCATCTGTAACGGCTGCCAGGACAGCGCGGGATTCCTCATTTTGATAACGAATAATACGCATAGTACACCCTCCAATTTGTTTTATAATATAAAATTAAGTTTTATAAAAAAGGGTGACTTCCTTCCCTGTTAAAAGGAAGTCATCGATTTTATATAGGCGTGGCGTTTTGACCCGAATGAATGCCGTATCCGAACTTGACGGAAATTTCTTGCGCCGCTTCTTTCAACATTGCCACCGCTTCTTCCATGCTCTGCGAATTCAATCTTGTGGCCGGTTGGGACATGCTCATGGCTGCGACTACCTCGCCGGTATGGTTCCGAATCGGCACGGCAATGCAGGCGACACCAGGCTCGTTTTCCTCGTTGTCGAGCGCAAAGCCCTGGTCTTTTACTTTCTTTAATTCTGTGAGAAAATCTTTTTCGTTTGCAATCGTATTGGCCGTATTCAGCCGATACTCGTAACCCTTTAAAATCGCCGCTAACTCTGTCTGGCTCTTAAAAGCAACCAGCACTTTTCCTACGGCGCTGCAATGGATGGGAATTCTCCGGCCGATGCGGGAATACAGTACGGTAGCCGAAGAGCCTTCCACTTTGTCGATATAGACGCCTTCTTTTCCATCGAGAATGACCAGGTGGATGGTATTTCCCGTTTTCATCGAAAGCTCGGTTAAGTGATTTTTGGCGACTGAGCGAATGTCCAGATTATGGATAACGAAATTCCCGCGTTCAAACAATTTCATGCCGAGCCGGTATTTTCCGTTTTCCATGTTTTGCTCGATATAACGAAACTTCTGCAGTGTTTTCAGCAGCGAATGAACCGTGCTTTTATGCAAATTCATCCGTGCACTGATGTCCGTAATCTTCAACTCCGTTTCATACTCATCGAATAAGTCGAGAATCCGCAATGCGCGCTCCACCGATTGAATGATTGGCATAGGTTTCACCCTTTAATTAAGAAAATAGAGAATTACTCTTATCTTACCATACCAGGTGGGACAAAGCAGATCTCTTATCTGCCTGTTTTTTACAACTTATTGGACGCGCGCTTTTTTAACAGCGGCGGCGTACTTAGCGGCCAGGTCGCGAATGCGGGCGAAGTCTGCGGTTTCTTCTTTCGATACCCGGACCAGATTTCCGCCGATGCCAACCGCAGAAGCGCCCGCTTCAAAGAACGAAGCGATATTATCTACATTCACGCCTCCCGACGGAATAACCGGGACATGCGGCAGCGGTGCCTTTACGTCTTTAATATAGCGCGGCCCGAGCGCGGCGGCGGGAAAAATTTTCACCATATCCGCCCCCCATTCCATTGCGGTAATCATCTCCGTCGGCGACATCACTCCGGGAATGGCGGCCTTTCCGTAGCGAAGCGCCATCCGGATGACATCCTGGTGAAGACTGGGGCTGAAAATGAAGTCTGCACCGTTCAATATGGCAAGCCGAGCGGATTCGGCGTCCAGTACTGTTCCAGCTCCGATGACGGCCCGGTCCCCAAACGTGTCAGACAGTCTTTTGATCGTTTCAAATGCACCGGGTGTATCCACAGTGACCTCAAGCGCAGTGACTCCGCCCTCAATTAGGCTTTGCGCGAGCGCCTCGCTTTGTTCCTGCGGGACCTGACGCAGGACGGCGATAATGCCGCCGTCGACAATTTTTTGCAAGATATTTACCTTTGGAATCATACGTCTTCCCCTCCCTTTCCGCTTAGCGTAGAATATCGGTATGATCGGACCTGGGCTCTATTTGTTCGCGGTACGGATATCCTTCCACATCTCCGGCAACAGTCAACGCATAAGCGCCGATGCGATTTCCGAGCATGACCGCTTCCCGAATGCCCCTTTTTTGAAGAAGTCCGGAAAGCACCCCGGCCGCAAAGCCGTCTCCGGCTCCGATAGGATCAACGATATGCGGTACTTCAATCCCCGGTACATACGCTTCCTCTTCTTCTGTACGATAATAAGCACCTTTTGCTCCCAGCTTCACGACGACAAGGCGGGCTCCCTGCCCTATGAAGATGCGTGACATCTCCTCCGGGCTTGCAGCTCCGGTAAGGATTTCTCCTTCTTCAATACCGGGCAGGATAATGTCACACTGTGCCGCAATGCCCATCAATGTTTCTCGCGCCTCTTCTTTTGACCATAGCTTCAGACGGATATTTGGATCGAACACAATCGGAACGCTGTTCTTCTTCGCCAAAGCGACAGCATGCTCCACCGTTTCCCTGCACGTATCGCTGAGTGCGGGTGTAATGCCGGTGATATGCAGGTACGAAGCGTCGGCAATCTGATCTTCCCGAATATCGTCCGGCGTCATGTGACTGGCCGCCGAACCTTTGCGGTAGTAGTACACTTTCGGCTCCTGCATCGTTCTGCGTTCTTTGAAAAATACGGCGGTCGGGTGCTCTTCGTCAAAGATAACCCCGGATGTGTCCACTCCCTCCCCGCGGATGTAATTCCTTGTGTAGAGGCCGAACTCATCCGCCCCGAGCCGGCTAATCCAGCGCACGGAATGGCCCAGGCGCGCAAGTGCGATGGCCACATTTGATTCCGCGCCGCCGATCGATTTCTCAAACTGTGCGCTGAAACGGAGAGGAGAAGTCGTAACCGGGGTGAAAAGCACCATCGTTTCACCCAGTGTGACTACGTCCATACCGATGCCCCTTTTACAGGTACAGCGATCCCTTCTGCACCCCGCTCCGACATTTTCAGATGCGGAGCGTAGCGCTGAATCATATCAAGCCCGATTCTTGCCCGGCGCACCCGCTCTTTCGACAGCGCAATCGAAGTCGCTTCAAGATGAGTGCCGGACGGATAAATATTCGGTGCGTTACGCAGGCCGAATTTAATATAAACCGGTGCAGCGACCCGAATAATCTCCGGAATCTCATAATGACGGATGAATCCACCCACATCGTCCGGCACTTCTACGTAAATATCGAGCGGAATATCGACTGCCTGGCGGATGGCCGCAAGACGTGCCAGCGTTAAATCGGTCGGAACGTTGTACGTTCCGGCGCCGATTTGTTCCATCAGTTTAATTGAGACCGGATTGGACTGAGCCATCTGGACGGAAATCTTCACAAGCAAATCTTCAGGCAGCTCGCCGGATTTCTTGCATTCATTCACGAGCCAGAGCAGCCCTTCATCGGCAACCAGGATGCTGCGGATGCCTGCCCGGCAGGCACGTTTAATATCTTCAATAGAATAAACGAGTTGATCCATGCTCTCTACCCGGAGCCCTGCAATCTTTCCGGCGCTGGCCCAGGACATCGGAGTGACGTCCCACGTGCCGCGCGGACCGACGAACAGGCTGACTTCAAGCTTCTCGCGCTGTCCGATGGCCGCCATCTGTTCCAGTTCTTCATCGGTCAGAAGCATAATGCCGCTTCCCTGGGAAATGCGGTGGATATTTACGTCATACTTATTGCATGCCTCCAGCACGGCTTCAAATGACGCCGGTCCTTCCACGCTCGGAATTTCAACCCGGTAGTGCGCGCCATCCGGAAACGTACGGGTGGACGCAGGTAAATCATGACGATCTCCGGAGGGAAAGCCCAGACTTTCGATAAACTCTTTTGTTTTGTTCATTTTTTGTGCCGCCTTTCTTATCCAACACAATTTGTTTTATAATTGCAAATCGAGTTTTGTTATTTATTTATTATTTATTTTCAACCTTTTTTAGACGTTTCTTTTTGTTCCATAAGCAAAATATCAGAGCGATAATCAAGTACCGCATCTTCAGCTACCGCAAGCGGAACTACTCCGTTCGCCGCATCCGTGTGTGCGTGCATCCGGTTGCTGGCTGCCACCTGACGCTGGCGCCTGCGGATCGCTTCTAACCGCTGTTCGCCAAGTTCGCGGCGTGCTGCTCGCGTTTCCTCGAAGGAGAAGACTACTTTTCCTTCCCGGAACGCTTCCTCGTTCAAGAATTGAATGCTGCGTTCACGCAAGTTCAGATACAGCAAATCCCCTGTTTGCAGGTAGAGAATGCCGCCGCCGTCCTTCGCTTCCGGAGTCATATGCCCGATGGCCGCGCCATACGTTACCCCGGAATATCGTCCGTCGCTGATTAGTGTGGCAAGACGTTTGAGTCTGCGGTTGGCATTAATGTGCTGCATCGGCGTAAACATTTCCGGCATTCCGAAAGCGCCCGGACCCTGACCGGAAATAATGACGGCAATTTTAAGTACGCCCTGCTCTACCATTGCATCAAACAATGCTTCATATTCTAAATCCTTACAAGCTTCATAGGCCTTGGGTGCATTGTGACGCAGCATCGCAATCATATTTTCATAGGCAAAGCTGCGCTGCGCCTTCAATGTATCCAGCAGATTGACATTTAACAGGCTGCGGTTGGCATCATCTTCATTCTGATAGTACAGGACGAATGCCGCTTTCCTGTCAAACTCATCAAGCTGACTTGTTGTCATGCCGCTAATCTTTACGACGGCACTTTCGAAGAAGTTACCCGTCAGCACATCCACACCGCTGAACGGACGTCTCGGCGTTGAAAGAATAATCGGATTTTCACGTACATGCCCGGCGGCCAGTGCAGTCTGGTCGGCGAGGCGTTCGCGCCATGTTGTTCCTGTTACGGTCGGTGCGTCGATATCCATCGGCACTCCGTTTTTCAGCAGTTCGTGGAAGAGTGTTTCCATGCCCCGGCTTGTTCCGGAACAGCATTGCGTAGCCAGCGCAAAAATGTCTCTTCCCTGCGTCAAACTGTAATCAAACAAGTCCGGTACCGGCACTTCGTGATGAATCCGGTCTAAGTCCCACAGACTGAACTTGTATCCCCCGTACAGCATGGCCGCTACTGTATGCATCATCAGGTTGGTGGAGCCGCCGGATGCGCTGTGAATGCGGATGGCGTTTTTGATGTTGGCGGCCATGATGTTGGATGCGCCGAACACCGGGTTGTTAATCATCGTTGCTATGCTGTCCAACGCTTTATTTACCTGCTCCTGGGTCGGCGGTGCGGTCAGCAATTCGAGCGCCGGATGCACAAGCCCCATGCCCGCTACCAAATGACGGGAACTGTTCCCCGTTCCGTTGAATGCACAAACGCCGCCTTTGCCATCGCATGTATTGACGGCAAGCTGTTTCTCATATTCATCATGCTCTGCTTTCATAATAATGCCGCGCTCCCTTGCCCTCTCCAACACGCCCTGGAAAGCGGTATTGGAAGAGCACTGCAGGATATACGCCATCGTATCGCGCAAATCATGGGCAATGTCTTCTGATCCTTTTGCTTCAGCCCGTTTTGCTACCTCTTCTAGTTCCGCAAATAAACCTTCCGGAATGGTACCGCCCTGAAGCACATGGGCCGGAGCAAACGTCGCGAAGAACGGTGCCTCTCCCCGGTATTTACGGAGCCGGTCCAAATGGACGAGCGCACTTACCACGCCAAGCGGCTGTTTGTCGCAGCCCTGAATGACAAAAGCGCCGTGATAGCCATGCGATTCAATTTGATTGACGACCATCTCCGCCACCGCGTTCCGGCTCTGAAGCGAATAACTCATCCCCTGTGTGCTCTGTGCCGTACCATCGCACATTACCGGTGTGGAGAAGTAGAACGGGACGCCGCCGTTCTGCCAGATGCGGATTGCAGCACGGGCGGATGTCTGAAAATCCATGATGTGCGCCGGATGATCCGGAGACCCGCCGATAATGGCGATACGCGGTGCATTCTGATGCAGGCGATCATAGATTTCATCCAGCGTCCAATCCGGTTTCGGCCCTTCATAGGTAGGGCCGAGAATCTGCTTTGCCCGATCCAAAAGACCCGCTACACAAATCGGTTCGTTCGCTTTCCCTTGCACGTTGTCACGGTACGGGTTTACCGAACCTTCGATATACGGATATATTCCCGTCATAAGTGACTTCCTCCTTTCATTTCTACCATTCGGCGACACTACCGTCTTCATAGCGCCATACCGGATTCCTCCAGTTATGACCTTTCCGTGCCGCTTCTTTGACCGCTTCTTCATTTACCTCGATACCGAGGCCCGGTCCTTGCGGAATATCTACGAATCCATCTACATAATGGAAGACACCGGGATCGGTGAGATAATCAAGCAGGTCGCTGCCTTCGTTATAATGAAT
>NZ_DFMZ01000072.1:0-23800 GCF_002375825.1 Aneurinibacillus sp. UBA3580 | reverse complement strand
ATGAATGCCGAGGCTTTGCTCCTGAATGATCGCATTCGGCGTGCACGCGTCAAGCTGCAGGGAAGAAGCCAACGCAATCGGACCGAGCGGACAGTGGGGAGCGACCGCCACATCGAACGCTTCTGCCATCGCCGCAATTTTTTTGCATTCAAGAATGCCTCCTGCATGGGACAGGTCAGGCTGGATAATGTCAACGTACCCGTCCGTCAACAATTGTTTGAAGCCCCAGCGTGTATATTGCCGCTCACCCGTAGCAATGGGTGCTGTCGTATGAAGCGCGATTTCACGCAGCGCTTCGTTATTTTCCGGCAGCACCGGCTCTTCAATAAACATCGGCCGGTACGGTTCAAGCTCTTTGACAAGCGTTTTGGCCATCGTTTTATGCACGCGGCCGTGAAAATCAATGCCGATGCCTATGTCTTTGCCTACCACTTCACGAATCGCGGCAATGCGGTTAATCACGGCTTCGACGCTTGAAGTGGTGTCTATGTAATTCATTTCTTCGGTTGCATTCATTTTCACGGCGGTAAACCCGGCATCCACTTTTTCTTTGGCCGCTGCCGCTACATCGGTCGGTCTATCGCCCCCGATCCAGGAATAGACACGGATTTTGCTGCGGGCCGCACCGCCAAGCATTTGATAAACAGGCATTTGATAATACTTTCCTTTCATATCCCATAGCGCCTGTTCAATGCCCGAGATCGCGCTCATCAGTACCGGTCCGCCCCGGTAGAAGGCACCCCGGTACAGCACCTGCCAGTGATCTTCAATCGCCAGCGGGTCCTTTCCTATTAAATATTCTTCCATTTCACGTACACAGGCGGCCACCGTATCGGCTTTGCCTTCCACGATAGGCTCGCCCCAACCGCAGATTCCTTCGTCTGTATCAATTTTGAGAAAGAGCCAGCGCGGAGGTACTTTGTACAGCGTGAAACCTGTGATTTTCATATGTTTTCCTCCTTTTTCACATCGCTTAGAGCAAAAGATAGGCAATGCATGTGCCAATGCCGCTGTATAAAAAAGCGAATCCGATGTTCCACCACGAAATACGGTACGGATTTTCTCCCAGCAAACTGCCCATTAAAGATACCGATACGTTATAAGGTCCGGCCATGACTGTAGATAACCCCGATGTAATCAGCACGATTCCGATGCTCATCGGGTTTATCTGTCCGAGCACAGGCCGGATGATTTCCCCAAGAATGCTGATTGTCACAAGGGGATGGAATCCGACCATTGCCAGGCCGATAAACAGCGTCTGGATGCTGAGAAAAAGCAGCAGCGGCATACCGGCAATCGCGGAGAACGGCTTCTGCAAATAAGAAAGATAGTGCGTCTCCTGCAGAATGCTCATGGAAAAACCGACCGCCAGAAACAATACAATATAGTTATGCGTGGAAAGCACGCGTGCCTTCCATTGCGGTATGCTATACGTTATAAAGGCGCGGCTTCTTCCAATCGCCAGTGCCCATCCGAAAGCGTAGCCCGGAATCACAAGCGCCACAGCCATCAAAAAACTAAGTTCCAACCAGCGGCGCAGCAGAACGACCGCGATAATAAAAACGGTAAGATAGCCAAAAAGAGCGATGATTCTTCCTATGCTTTTTTTGTCCAGCGCCACAGCGTCTCGACTCGCTTCTTCTGGGATATGGTAGGAGCGGTACCGGAAACCGAGCATCCAATCCGCTACTAACAAAATGACAGAGAATAGAAGAAGCCACGGAAGAAAATGCAGATATTCCCCGCCTGTCAAGTCCACGCTAATCGCCACAAGAATTTCCATCGGACTCCATACCAGCGACAATGCATAGCCCCGCAGCAGCGCTTGGGTAATAAAACGGTGGCGAACCCTCTGCACAATACCGCGAAGATTCTTTTGCAATACCGCTTCGACAAAAGTAACTGTAGCGATATTTAAAAAAGACCCGAGTACAAAGCTCACAAGAGAACTGCGATAATAGAGCTGGCCCAAGTGAGTAATCTTCGTCTTCAATAAACGGTTGACGCTTTGTTCATAGCGACCTACGACAATAATGCTGTTGATAAACGGAAGAACATAGAAAATTACCAGCAATACAATGGTCGAGGTCGAAAAATACGGCAGCTTCCAAAGCGGAATGCCGTTGTATAGAGCTAACCCTACGCCGATACCGATGAAGATGCCGCCGGTTACTTGATACAGCCGGGCCGCACCGCGAAATGAATAACCAAAAGAGAGAATCGCGAATATGCCGGCAGTGTAGTCCAGCAGGCGGGAGTCGAAAAACACACTGACCGTATAGGAGACAACCAGCGCGCTGTACAAATACAGCAGCATGGCTACACAGTTTCGCGTTGAAGCTCCAGTTCGCGGGGCCCGGTTAAAATTTCTACGTCCTCCCGTTCTTTCGCTTCCGCAAGCAAACTCTCCGATATCCAGATTTCTTTAATGTCGAGCGTGTTTTTGATACGGACAACGCGCGCGCTTGCCAGATCAAATGCGTTGCATGTTTTAATTGCGGCCTTGACCGCCATCTCTTCTGTTTCCAGCACCATCGGCACCTTAACGACCGATGTGACGGTACTGGTCAGTGCGTTGGCGTACCCTTTTTCCCAGGCGATTTCGTTGAACAGGGCACGGGTGGTCATATCGGCCATGCCGATACCGTTGGCATTGCCGTGCGTTTTCTCGGTTAAGCCGAGCACGACGATGCGGCTCACTTCCGGTCCGCCGCTCGCATACGGTGTCGCGTAACGGCCGGTGATGTTCGGATCCATCCCGTCCCCGGAGATATCTTTGCCGATTTCATCGACAATGAGCACGTCAATCGGCGAGAATAGAATTTTCGGCATAAGCGATTTCGCTTCAAGTAACAGGGCAGGCTCCTCCGCCTCAATCCTTTCCGCAGGAACAGCCACCACTTTCGCAGGGCGGTCGTACGCATTCTCAAGCGTACCCAGACCGAAAATAATCGGCACTTTGGAAAGCGTAATCTTTGCCATTTCCAGCACGTGTTCCGCCATGTATTTGAAGCTGTAGGCATGGGCGGCTTCTGCGCCTTTCTGCTTTCCGAGACCAATGGTAATCATTTTCATCAGTCCGCTTTCCACAGGGCCGCGAAACGAGGTATGCGGCTTAATACGGTTGATCACGATAACCTTGTCGGCTTCGTATGCGTTTTTGTCGGTGTACACAGGAAGCCCGTTCGGCAATCTTCCGACTTCGACTACATCCATGCACGATACAATCGGCGCCTCCACCGCCTCTTCCGTAACTCCCAGCTGCGCCAGTACATCAATCTGCCCCTCTGCGGTCGCCCCGCCGTGGCTTCCCATGGCAGGAACGATAAACGGTTGCCCTCCCACCGATTTTACCGCCCGCACGGTTTCCCTTGTCAGTATCGGAATATCGGCCACTCCCCGGCTCCCCACCGCAATTGCGACCCGATCACCGGCGGAAATTCTGGATAGAACGTCCGCGTCCCTAATGGCCTGCCGCACCGCAGAAGCGGTGTCGGCAAGCTCAGGCGCATAGAAATTCTGACGAATTTTCACCATGCGGGGAAGCGGGATGTCTCGAAGCAACTGCTCGATAATCTCCATCCTGGCTCCTCCTCTTTGTACTGCTTATTGTTATTTCTTTCTTGCTTTTTCTATTTCAGCCATCATTTCGTTTACAAGATCTTCGCCGATTTCTTTGGAGTATTTATCGATAACCGGCTGCACTGCTTCTTTCATTTTTTGTCTGTTCTCATCGCTTACTTCATTTACTTTCATACCTGCCGCTTTCAAATCTTCCACCGCTTTAGCATTTTCCTTAAAATTCACTTCACGCTGGTATTTACCGGCCTCTACTGCTGCTTCTTTCATAATTTTCTGCTCTTCCGGAGACAGGCCATCCCAGAACTTCTTGCTCACGAGGAACACAAACGGCGTGTATACATGTTTCGTTAAGCTTAAGTACGGCTGCACTTCGTTGTATTTATTGGACTTAATCGTCGCCAGCGGGTTCTCCTGACCGTCTACCGTTTTGCCTTCCAGTGCGCTGAACACTTCAGAGAAAGCCATTGGTGTCGGGTTGGCGCCGAGCGCTTTAAACGCTTCCAGATGGATTTCATTTTGCATAGTACGAAGCTTTATTCCCTGGAAGTCCTGCGGTGTGTTGACCGGACGCTTACTGTTGGTCAGGTTACGGAATCCGTTCTCCCAGTAGGCAAGACCAATCAGGCCGTGCTCCGGCAATTTATCCAGCAGTTTCTGTCCGACCGGACCGTCAAGTACAGCATGCGCTTCTTGTTCCGTATTGAATATGAATGGGAAGTCGAACACACCGTATTCTTTAATCATGCCGACAAGCGGCGAAGTCGACGGAACGGTTACTTCCTGTAATCCGCCCTGCAAAGCTTCCGTCATCTTTTGATCGTCACCGAGCGTGGCGCTGAAGAAGTTTTGAACCTGCATTTTGCCGCCGCTTTTCTGCTCGACCAATTCTTTAAATTTCTTGATTCCCTGTCCTTCCGGATGGTCTTCGTTCAGACCGATGCCGACTTTAATTTTTCTCTCCTGCACACCGGCGGGCGCATCACCTTTTGGCGCGTTCGTTGTCGCGCTTCCCCCTCCGTTTCCGCCGCCGCATCCCATCAGAAGCAATCCGGGAAGCGCAAGGCTGATTGCTAAACTTTTGACCCACTTTTTCATCTTTTAAATCCCCCTCTGTCCATTCATGTTTTTTATACCAGTGCGGCATAGCGTTCGCCCGCCTGTGTCGGCTTAAGCGCAACACGATCCCGCACCGATTGATTCACCAGGTATTTCGGATATTCATTATGAATAAGTACATCGACTACACCCATCGCGGCTTTGGACCGCATTTCTTCCGCAGCTTCTTCAGAGTACCAGGCTACATGGGGCGTAAGAATTACATTGTTCATCGAAAGAAGCGGGTGATCGCGCACAATCGGCTCCTCCTCCACTACATCAAGCGCCGCTCCCGCAATTTTTCCCTGCTGAAGCGCGGCCACTAATGCGGCCTCATCGATGACAGGACCGCGGGATGTATTGACAATGATAGCCCCCTCCTTCATAAGGTCGAATTGCCGGCTGCCGATCATTCCTTTTGTTGCGGCCATCAGCGGAGCATGAACCGAAACAATATCGGCCGTGCTGCACAGCTCATCCAGCGATACGAGTGTCACGCCTTTTTCTTCTGCTTTATCCGCCGGAAAATACGGGTCATACGCAAGAACCTTCAGACCGAGCGGCTTTACTTTTTCCGCTAAGGCCTGCGGAATTTTTCCGAAGCCGACCAGACCAAGCGTGCGGCCGCGCAGGCGGTAGATAGGCTGTGTAACCTTGAAATCCCACTTATGTTCTTTTGTATACCGATCCGCCAGGGTGATTTTGCGGGTCCAGGAGAGAATCAATGCCAGCGCATGGTCCGCTACCTCATCCATACAGTAATCCGGCACATTGGCAATACAGATGCCCTTTGCCGTCGCCGCATCCAAATCAATCGTATTCACTCCGACACCGTACCGGGTGATGACCCGGCATTTTTCGAGAGCTTCGATAACTTTGGCACTGATAGGTGCATATTGGTTGATAATCGCGTCCGCATCGGCACATGCGGCAATGACTTCATCTTCCGTACGGCATTGGGCCGGTACAAGTTCAATCGATTCATAAGGCGAAAACACGGCTTCCTCGAACCGCAAATCTTCATATTCCCAATCGGTTACAACCACTTTCCATTTCTGCATCTGTTTGCTCTCCTTATTCTTAAATTTATTTATAAAATTACGTAAACCATTCAAGCGGCACTAAAACAAGAGACGGGAATAAAATCAGCAGAATCAATACGATAACTTCTACTAAAAGGAATGGCCATACGCCTTTCATAATATCTTCCATACTAATTTTGCTTACACCGCATACAACGTTTAGCACGGTTCCTACAGGAGGTGTTAACAGACCGATCGCGTTATTAAGGATAAACAGAACACCAAAGTAAACAGGATCGATACCGGCTTGTTGAATTACAGGCATAAGCACCGGGGTCATAATCAGGATAGTCGGGGTCATATCCATGGCTGTCCCTATCAGAATAATAAGCAGGTTAATCATCAACAAAATTAATAAAGGATTATCCATGAACGGTTCCAATAACCCAATTACCTCGGCCGGCAAATTCGCCACCGTAATTAACCACGAAGAAACGAGCGCGGCTGCAACAAGAAACATAACGACACTTGTCATTCTCGCGGCACGAATCAATACTTCATACAAATCTTTTATCTTAATTTCTCGATATATACATAAACCCACAACCAACGCATACACAGCGGCTACAACGGCAGCTTCCGTTGGAGTGAAAATCCCTCCGCGGAGTCCTCCGATAATGATAACCGGAAGCAACAGCGCCCAAAAACCCTGTTTCACCGCCTGCAGCATTTCTTTTACGGATTTGCGCGGTTGAACCTGGACCTTATCACGCCTTGCGACAATCGCCCATGTAATTGTAAGACCGACCGCGAGCAAAAGACCCGGAACAATTCCCGCCATAAAAAGCTTGGTAATAGAAACGCCGCTTGTCACCCCAAAAATAATAAAGCCAATACTTGGCGGAATAATCGGAGCGATAATTCCGCCGGCCGCAATCAAACCGCTCGAACGGTTCACATCGTATCCGCTTTTCACCATCATCGGGATTAAAATTGCGCCAAGGGCTGCCGTATCCGCCACCGCTGACCCGGACAAGCTTGCGAAGAGAACGCTTGCAATGATGGCTACATAGCCAAGTCCGCCTCTAATATGCCCTACAAAAGCCATGGCCATTGATACAATTCGTTGCGAAAGCCCTCCCGCGTTCATTAGCTCTCCTGCAAGCAGGAAAAAAGGAATGGCCATCAGCGGAAAGTTATCAGCACCGTTAATTAAGTTTTGGGCGATAATTTGACTATCAAAAATGTCCAGATAAAACATCAGCGCGACACCGCTGAACAAAAGCGCAAAAGCAATAGGCATTCCAAGCGCCATCGTTCCAAGCAGCGATCCGAGAAATACACCGATCATGCTTGTTTTTCCCCCTTCCCGTATTCGTGTTCATACGTATGGGCTGATTCCTCTGTTTCTTTGACTAGTATCAGATCTTCTTCTTTCACCTTGTTTGTCATTACACGATAAATATTCATGATGATAATAAGACCCATGGTAATACTCACTATAATTCCGGTTCCATAAACGAACGAGAGTGGAAGACCTGTGGCCGGAGCTTTGCTGTCCATATTAATAAGCGTCATTTTCCAACTTCCGTCTAAAACGAGCACTAACACGCCCAGCATTAGCAAGTCGCTGATAATGAGCACGGCTTTTTTCGCTTTTACCGGAAGCCGTTTTACAAGCATATCCACCCCAAGATGTTCATGCTCTTTTAAAGCGCCAATCGCCCCGAGAAAGGTTAACCACACAAATAGATAGCGGGACATCTCTTCAGACCAGGTGATCCCCGAGTTGAAGGCATAACGCAATACAACATTGCCGAACACAAGGACGACCATGATTACAAGGGCGCCTGCCATGAAGACATTAAGAAGTCCATGTAGAAACTTGCTGATCTTATCCATTTTAACCCACCTTTCTAACCAGGAGCCGAAAGCGCTGACCGCTTCCGACCCACTCGTCCTATTTCGCTTCCGCTTTAATCTTCTCTACCAGTTCTTTTGCCCACGGATATTTTTTGTAGATTTCGTCATACAACGGCTGGGACGCTTTTTCCATTTCTGCCGCGAATTCCGGTGAAGGAGTAGTAAATTTGATACCTTTATCCTGCAGGAATTTCTTGTCGGCCTCATAGCTCTTCTCCAACAGGTCAAACTCATAATCCGCAGCAGCCTTGGAAGCTTCTTCAATCACTTTTTGCTGCTCCGGCGTTAACCCTTTCCAGAAATTGCTGTTGATGATATAAATGTTCGGGCTAAACATGTGCTTCGATTCAAGCACGTCGGATTGCACTTCATACCACCCCGATGCGCGCAGCGTTGCAATTGGATTATCCTGACCATCTACGACTTTTTGCTCCAGTGCGCTGAACACTTCAGAGATTGGCATCGGTGTTACGTTTGCTCCGAGGAGTTTTCCGAGCGTAATATAGTTCGGAATGTTTGGCATGCGGATGCGCAGCCCTTTGAAATCTTCCATGCTGTCAATCGTTTTGTTTGAGGAAAACATACGGAACCCGTTTGCGCTCCATGCCAGAGGATGCACCCCATGCTTGCTCTCCAAATCGGCCGTCAATTCTTGACCGATCGGACCGTTCAGAACTTTTTTGACATGATTAAAGTCCTTGAACAAGAACGGCCATTCCGGCACCGCCATTTTTTCAACGTCCGCCTGCATAATCAGACCGGGAATTCCCATTTCAATCGTGCCGTTCCGCACCCCGTCATAGAATTCTTTTTCGGCGCCAAGCGTACTATTGTCATAAATTTGAACTTTCAGCGTGCCGCCTGATTTTTCTTCTACCATCGGTTTAAATTTTTCGCGAAGAGCTACGTTCTGCGGGTGGTCTGTGGCAAAGTAATTGGCGACTTTAATCGTTTTTGCGCCTTTCTGCTCACCGCCCGCTCCCGCTTCTTTCGTTGCTCCGCCACAGCCTGCAACCAGAACTGAAACCGCTAACATTAAACTGGAAAATACGGCTGCTTTTTTTCTCATCTTCATAACCCCACCTCTTTTTTTATATTTTTTTTAACAAATAATGGTGAAAGCATAATGGAATCGCTTTCTTAAATTGAAAGTTAGTTTTATAATATAAAACCAAGTTCTCATATAGAGACAAAATAAAAGTTCTACAACACAAAACCACATTATTGTTTTATATTATAAAACGTAGGTTTATTATGTAGTTCCTGTAATCAATAATATTATCAATCTTTTAATATGTCAAATAATTTTACCCGATTTTTTCTGTTTATTTATTGATTTTTCTAAATGTATACGCTTCCGACGGTAAATAAATGTCGGGGGCTTGATTGCAATATAAATATAATGAAAAAAGCTGCCCAACATTTGTGTCGGCAGCTTCTTCCCCTTTACTGGTTAATACCCAGCAATTCTTCAATCTTCGGTTTGACGTTTTTGAATCCTTTATCGCCTGCAGCCCGGTACGTCAGTTTTCCTTCCTTGTCGAATAAGAAGAAGGCCGGAACAAACTGATTTTCGAACGCATCCGTAATAGCATGCGTATTGTCTACCGCTACCGGCTGCACAATGCTGTATTGCTGAATGTCCTTTTTGACTTTCTTAACATCAAGGTCGCTCTCCTGCTTCGGCATGTGAATGCCGACAACTTTCAAACCATGGTCTTTGTACGCATGAACATAGGAAACTACTTCATCCATCACTTCGTGGCAGATGTGGCAGGACACCGCCCAGAAGTGAATCAGCACAGGATGTCCGGCCAAATCCTCTGGCTTAAACCCTTCGTCATTGAACCATTCCGTTGCCCCATCTAAAGACGGCATCGGGGTTTTCAGTCTCATTGGCATACAAATCGCCTCCTATTCTATATGTCACAGCATCTTTATTATAGCATGTTCATACCCGGTTTCCAGTTAGCCGGGCACAATCCGCCTGCTTGCAGTGCCTGCAGCACGCGCAGCGTTTCCTCCACAGAGCGGCCCACATTGTCATCCGTGACGACCTGGTATTTCAACTCGCCTTCCGGGTCAATGATGAACAGGCCGCGCTGAGCCACCCCTTTCTCTTCCACCAGAACACCATAGTCACGCGCGACTTTATGCGTCAAATCGGCTGCCAGCGGAAAATTCAGTTTACCCAAACCGTTATCCTCCCGTGGCATATTAATCCACGCACGGTGCGTGTAGACAGAGTCGGTGGAAACGCCAAGAATCTCTGTATCAAGCTCTTCAAACTGCTCGTACGCATCACTTAACGCCGTGATTTCTGTCGGGCACACGAAGGTAAAATCCATCGGATAGAAGAACAGGATGAGCCACTTGCCGCGATAGTCCGCAAGAGATGCCTTTCCGAATTCTTCCCCGCTGCCCACAACTGTATCCATCGTAAAATCTGGTGCTTTTTTTCCTACTAAACGTTCTGCCATGTGTATCCCTCCTGAAATTATTTCTTACATGAAATGATTATAATTTAATAACGATAACAAGTCAACCTTTTATCTCATCTTTTTTGTTTCGTATCTTTTTTAACCAGAACAAAAACAAACCAAGATTGTACGCTTGTACCGTTGCCGCTCTACACGCTGCACCATATAATATGTCATCTCATTCTATATGTAGAGGAGAGCAGATTGTATGGACGTTAATACCATTATTAAAATCGTAAAAGAAATTCCAAAGAACAAGTGGACAGACGAAGCGGCGGTAAAAAAGGCCCTCAAGAAAGCCGGAAAAGCATCAGGCAAGAACTTTTCCGAGGCGGAGTTAACCCGGTATGCTCAGCAGTTTAAGCAAATGGCCAAAAATCCGTCCCCGCTTACACTGATTTCCATGCTCTTAAAAAGCGGCATCAGCATGAGCCAAATCAACGATATCCAGAAAAAAATGCGTTCCAAGTAACCGGGTAGGTACAGCACATCCACCTTGCAGCCTCAATACTTAGGTCCCTATGCATTGAGGCTCTTCCCTTTTCCATTGCTGAACGGATTAGCATAAACATAAGAATATAATGAAATGTCAATTCAGTAGCCAAACTACAACTGTAATGTTGCTTTTAATGGTAAATGATCTGAAGCTGAAGGAATTTTTTTTATAACTTCTGCTGAAGCGATACATATATCGCGGCTGACGAATATGTAATCCAACTGGAATCTGGGTCGAAATGAGGGAAAAGTATAGCACATCCCCTTGCCTGCATCGCAAACATCTTTAAAATACCTGAGCATTTTTTTCCATGCTCCAGCTCCCGGCCTCATATTCCAATCTCCCATAATAACAGCAGACTGAGGCTCATTCATAACTTTTTCGATGATAAAATCTGTTTGTTGTTTATGAATGAATGGATTTAGACTAAGATGGACGACATATACTTTGAGTAACCGTTCGCAAAGTTGAACATGACTTTCCAGCAATGATCGGCCTTCAGCCATTCGTGAGTTAAAGGTGAAAAAATGATTTTTTTCTAATACGATCGGATAGCGGGACAAGAAGGCATTTCCATACTGCCTGTGCACCGTAGAATCCTTTGAGCGTAATGTAATTGCCTCCCCGAAAGCATGATTCATTTTCAAATGTTTTGCCAACCAGGATATCTGGTCAATATACTCACTCCTCTTTGAAAAATACCTGTCCACCTCATTCAACCCGATCAGGTCTGCCTTACTTTCTTCAATCACTTTAGCGATTCTCTCCAGGCTCAGTTTTCCATCTGTTCCCCTTCCATGGTGTATGTTAAACGTCATTACATTAAATTCCAAGCTACTCCCTCCAATTTGGTTTGTGGTACGCGAGGGCTAGTCCATTTTCAGAATCCAATCCTTAATATCTACGATGCGTAAATGTTTTGGAGAGGAGTCTGTGCCGGTAACAAGCATAGGCACAAGTGAATCCTGCTTATGCAGCGATCCGTGGCCGCCCCCATTCAAATGAGTTGGAGAACTCTCTCCAACCAATTCAAATCCGGGTCTGGCTGTCACAACAAGATAGCGGCCAGGATGAGAATGGAGAGCGCCATATAATCGTGCTAATGCGTCGGGATAATCATGATAGGTCATTTGGTTACCTTTGGTCGATATATCTAAAATAGAAAGCTTGCCCTGCAGCGACCATCTTTGCTGATACGGGTCGACATACTGCCCACCTGGGCGGAAAGAAAGAACACCCTCCTTCCCTCCCTCTATAACGTGAATGATTTCTCCTTCTTTCCATGCAATTACATCGATTCGGTCATCCTTTTGAAGATGACCAGCAATCCTTGCAAGCGGTACGTACTTATCAATCGAATAGATGTATGCCATTCTTTCATTAACACAAAGAAGAATTTGGTCTTCTTTCTGAACACGTTCCCTTAACTTTGTTATTCGGTAGAGACTAAGAAGAGATGGCAAGCGTATGAATGATTCCTTCCGGCTTCCCCCTATCGAAGCTTGACCGCTATCTCCCATCACAATCCAAACCGCATTTTTTATTGCAGATTCCCAGGAATTATAGGTACCAAAAATTTCTTGAATCTGCCGATCGGCCTGTTCAATTCCTTTTATATCCATGGGGCCGTTTTTATGAACGCTATGATCATTATCAGGAAAATATACGATGGTAAAAGGGGGAAGTTTTCCACTTTGAATAAGATATTTTAATTCTTCTGAAGAAAATTTGTCATTGAATCCATACTTTTGCCATATATAATTTTTCTGATTATTCGGATTCACGTACGAGAGGGAACCATAGGAAAACCATGCAGGTCCATAGGTTTTTAAATTTTCTGGTAAAATATTTAGAAATGCCGCGGTCTTAGGAAGGTTTAGCTGATGGGGAAAGCTTCCTCTGTAAATCACCGCATTAATAGAAGCCGATTGTTTTCCATCTGCAGCTAACTCTTCATGAAGCGTTTTTACATGTTGACTTAAATGTTCATTGTTTAACTTATACAGACTATCCTGGAGCACCGGTTTAACGCCAAGCTTTACTATTTCTCTTTTTCCGTTGCCGTAATTAATAATACGCCCTTCATTCTCATCGTACCAAACAAGTCCAGGAACACGATGACGATCGGGATACGTTCCTGTTAAAAGCGAGCTATCGATAGTAACAGACATTGTTGGAAAGGAGCTGACCACATTCGGAAAGTACTGTCCATGTTTTATTAAGAATTGCAATGCAGGAGCACGTTCTTGTTTAATGGCTTCCTGTAAGGGCGTATCCATTAAAGAATCAATGACAACTAAAATGATATGCTTGGAATGGTGGGGTACAGGAGCAGTTAATTTTGTTCCCTGATACTTTGCATGTTGGTGCAATGGATACTGAATTGAGACTGTAAGGAGTAAAGCCATAAGAGCACATAAAGTAAAAATAGACTTCATCATGAGTTAGTAATCCCTTTCACTCTATTGTTGCACATACCCCATATTATGGAGACTACATATTTTGTAAATACCTGCTTAATAGTTGCTCTTTTGACATCACGAGGAACTTTAGAACCAGTTTTTTCCTTTTCCGTAATTTCCCCTTTTCATGATGGCACAGAACAAACATCGGTTTCATATATAGTTGTTTTAGCCTTTCATAGTAAGGATTCTGTATATCTTTTACTTCAAATCCAAGGCGATTGACTCCTCGGGATAGCAATGTAATTCCGATAACTCCTTTAATGATATTTTCCTTCGGATGTTGGAAAATAAAGTTTGCCAGACCCGGCATCGATGCTTCGACACGATTATAAACATACAAAGCTCGTCGTGTATCATTTTTAATATTCATCATTTCACTCATAAGCAAACAATTATGCAAATGTATTTTAAGAAGAACATCGTTATGATGTATACATGTTCCATTTGACAGAGAAAGATCATTACCACGATAGGTAAGAAGTCTTACACGGAAAATATTTTGTTCCTTTTGGTTTACGTATTGTAACCGGGAACAGCGAAAATAAAAGCTGTCCATAAACGACCAGATTTTTACAATTTTATCCATGTGAAGAGTTCTCCTTCATATAGAATGCGGCATGTGGTGATACGATTGTTTATATATTTATTAATGTGAGATACCAAACATAAATATGTACCGTTACTACTTCTAATAACCGGTAAGGTAGTCATTTTATATTTGTATTTAGAAAAAAGATGGTCACTTTCCACAACGGAAAAGAACCATCTTTTTGTTCTTTTTACAAAAATTTATTCAAAAAAAGCGCTGGTGACTGGTTTATAAAAAGGGATGCGAGACAACATAACATGTAGAAATAGTACGTATCGGAGTTTGAGACTGCTGAAGATTTTTCTTGCATAAAGGAGCCTGTCATCGAGTATGAAAAAAATTCTTTTCTTGCCGTTATTACAGATGCCTTCTGGACACCACCAGGTTGCCGATGCCCTCATCCGCTCATTGGAAAAAAGACTGGATGGAATAGTATGTGAGAAAGTTGACTTTTTAAGTTATGTAAATAAGTGGATGGAAAAAATCGTGACAGGCACATACATGAAATGGATTTATTATGCGCCGCAGACATACGAGCGGGTATACAAGCATTGTGCCTGTACGGAAGCACCTGTGCAGCATTATCATATGAAGTGGTACGAACTGTTATTTCTAGAGCGAATGGAACAACTGCTTTATGAAGAAAAACCGGATTTAATTGTCTGTACCCATGCATTTCCTTCTTTTTTAATCAGCAGGCTTAAAGCCCAGAAGAAATTTTCTACCCCTGTCATTAATGTCTATACAGATTTTTTTATTAATAAAATCTGGGGCCGCAGGGAAATCGATTACCATTTTGTTCCTACAGATTCATTAAAGAATGAATTAATACAAAAAAACAACATACATAAAGATCGTATTTTTGTAACCGGGATTCCGGTAGATGAACATTTTCATCATACAAATCGGAAGCGTACAGCCTCTCCTTCTTATAAGATTCTTATATCAGGGGGAAGTAATGGATTGGGTCATATCCTTCCTCTTTTACAGCAAATAAAGAAGAAGACGAATTTTCACTATTTCGTTCTGTGCGGTAATAATAAGTACCTTCTTAACACCCTTATGTCCTGGCAAATGGATCATATTCAACCTCTTCCTTATGTTTCATCAAGAGAGGAAATGAGTGACTGGTATGAACAAGTGGATGCGATTATTACCAAGCCTGGTGGAGTCACAATAAGCGAAGCGCTATGGAAAAAAGTTCTGATTTTTATCCACTCCGCCCTGCCCGGCCAGGAGGAGATGAATCTGCGTTATTTGGAATCACAAAAGTTAGCGTATAGACTTCATCCTCATGAACCATACGAAAAACAATTATTGGGCGTTTTAAACAACGAAGAAAAGAAGAAGAATTGGCTCAGACAGCTCGATACGTATGATAAAAGCAAGGAAACTGTAGCCTGGAAAAAAATACTTGAATTTATACAGTGAAACGGGCTTCACCGTTTGCAATTGCCAAATCTTATTTAGGGGGTAATTGTTTTACAGCCATAAAGAAAAGGATTAATAGCCCTATGTAACCAAATAAAGGATAAAGGAAGCTAAGTAAGGAACTGAATCCAACCTGGCTAATCAAAAAGCTGAGCAATAAAATACCTAATACAATCCATTTTTCCGGCAGGTTAAATAACTTTTGCATTTTACGTGAGATGCCAAATACATTACCAATTAATGTTGTGAAAATCTCGCCATAAACTACGATTAAAAATATAATATGCATGGATGCACCAAAGTCTTTAATTACTTCGGCTATAGGGATATCAAACTGTGATACGTTTGGAAGTGAATAAAGAGCAAAATGACTGGAGATCAGCATAAAACAAAGGCCGATTCCTCCCCAAAAACCGCCCCATTTCAATATTCTTTCATCCTCTACTTCTTTTCCAAGCGGAACCAGGACAGCCTGCGCCATAGCCAAATTAAATGCCACATAAGCAAAAGGACTAACAAGCGGTTTCCAATTAGCCTGCAGTTCATTTGCTCGCAAAAGAAAAAAGATATCGTTATGCTCAAATAAAGGCATTGCAATGAGAAAACTGAAAAAAACCATCATCGGAACGACCAGTGAGTTGACGGCAAGAATGCCGTCTAACCCTTTCATCATGACCACATAACAAAGAACAAGGGTGATAAAGATCCCCCATCGGTAAGAAAAACCTAATTGCTCCTCAAAAACCGATCCTGTCCCGGACAACATAACGGACGTAACACCAAACAAAATGAGCAGAGTAAATAGATTAATTACTCTACCAGCCGTCTTACCGAATATATAGGTGTTTAATTCCTCATAGGAATAGGCACCAATACGATGGGATAAAACCATCATCTTCGTCCCAATCCAAATAAACAATATTCCGCTTATTATGATACCTATTAGCCCCATCGGTCCATAGACAGTGAAAAACTCTACGATTTCCTTACCCGAAGCAAAGCCTGCCCCAACCACGGTACCAATATACGTTGCTGCAATTTGTAATATAATCATCCATCGTTTCTTCATACGTTCCACCTTCTGGCCATATAGTAAAAATCTCTAAGTAAACTATATGTGGGCATTTTGAAGAAAAGACAGGCTATGCGATTTATTTTTCAATTTGGTCTGGTTACTATTCCTTCGGCTCTCCCAATAAGCTGGAAAACACTAAGAGCAAATTGCTCATAATGAAACAAAGAAAATGCTGGCGTCTTCTCCAATGCAAAAACAAAATAAAGCCTCCAAAAAATATTTGGAGGCTAATCCGTTTTTGTATTACACCGTAATTACGTCCCTTCAATGCCCTCTTTGTTTCGCCGGAAGGAAAACCAATTGAACATCCCGCGTATACTATATACCGCATTTGCTGCCGTACAAGCAACAGTGTGACGGCTTGTTCGCAGCGGATGAGCAAACTCTGCATGGCCTGATATTTGCTGAAGCTGTTTGGCTGTAACGCCTTTCTTTGCTACGGCTTCTTCAAACTCCCTCTGTGCGGCCTGCTTCGCTTTAAACAGCGTCATCTGCACCCTGCTGTATACGTTGATGGCTCCATCTCCGGTTGTTTCAATCGGAAGGAAAATAGCTTCAGGATATTTCTCGGTAATCAGCGATTGAACGCCATCGGATACGCCGGAAGACGGCATGCATCCGAATGGCTTGACGGAAAGGGTCATATTTACTTTTCGCTTCACCACGTTGAGAATCAGTTTTCCTACTTCCATATGCCCTTCTCCGCCGCGCAGGTGATTATCATAATGGGCATGGGCAACGCGTGCAATTTCATCCATGTCAGGGAGATGGTAACCGTATAGACCCATGGCTCGTGCATACATTTGAAACCATAGTCTAACTGCCCGCTCAGCCAGCCATAACAGGCCCAAACGCAAACGGGGATTTTTTCCTTTCAATCCATGACGTCCGGAATCCGCTTGCTTTAGCCCCATTCGCCTTGCCGTGTCATAGCGTACATCCCAAATGAGATATAAAATCCAGGCCGTAATGGATTGCACTTCAACTTCAGCCCCTTCCTGCTCCAGAAAGCGCTGTAACTGATAATTCCCGTCTCCTTCGGTTGTCATGGCCCAAAACTCACCGATAACACTCACTTTAGGCTTCACCTGTGTTCGATCTACCTGAACGGCGCGCAATTCCTTGCGGCATCTAAACAACGCCGGGAGCAGCCACTTCCGCCCGCTTAGAGCATCATACAAATACTGTTTGCAGCGTTCGAGAGCCTTATCGGTTGAACCTGCTTCCACTTCGTAGGGACGGATGCGGTACCCTAACGCATTCAAAACATCCCCCAGGAGGATCGCTTTCAGAAAGCCGACAAAAAACGAAGTATCCAATTTAAGGGCCGATTCCTCACCGGTCGCCTGTTTCAAACCCTCCTGCTGTTGGAACAAAAGAACCCGAAACCCGTCAAACCCTGCGTCGCGCAGAGCCTTCCGATACTCCGTGACATACGTGCCGAAGCGGCAAGGACCGCAAGAACCGGCAGTAATGAAAAGGTAATTGCGGACAATTTCCTCCTTTGATTTTCCTTCCACATCCCGAAGGTGATGGAGATGTTTGATTAAATTGCCTACCGTGAAGTATGTCGGGTTGCACTGTCCCCGATTCCCGAACTCCTTACCGTAACGAAGCGACTCATTGTCCGGGCAATCCAAATGCTCCACCCGGTACCCCAATCCTTTTAGAGTGCCTTCCACCAGATAATCCTGAGCCATGGTTAGCCCCCCGAAAAGAATGGTTGTGGCAGCCTTGTCTTTAAGTAGAAACTGACGGGGAACGGGATCAAACCACTGGTCCTTTTTTTCCTGTAAACCTAACGCTGCTTCCTGTTCCGCCTGAAACAAACGCAATTGATCCTCAACAGAAAGATGCTGCCGGGATTGTTCCCTGTTTTTGGTGACAGTCATGATGTGCTTCACTCCTTGTTTTGATGAAGTATCGATGTTTTTAATTCCCTGCTTGAAAGATATTTTGTTGTTCATATAATCCAACTTGTTCGTTTCGCTTCTGGCTCAGCAGTTCCATGCGTTTTTGCTCAAGGCGATGCTGCAATTCCGCTTTTTTACGACTCAAATCCTCTAAGCGCTCTTCATGAAGGCTCAGGCTATGCGCATACGTCTTGACGCGTATTTTAATCGATCCGCTTGGCTTATTGGCATCGATATCATGCAGTGCCGAATAAGGGGTTCCTGCGGTTGAGATAATCGAGTCAATCAGCCCATAGGTCGGGGCATCGTGTCCGCACTTAAAACTGGAGAGATCCAACACGGCCACGTTTGGATGACGTGCGGCAAACTTGGCCGCCCAGACTTTTTGCACACTGTTGGAACTGAAATTTTCCGGCCATACATCGGTCACTTCCAACGCATAATCGACACGTCCGCTCTTCAGGTCGTCTTTGAAAAAGCGGTGTAGCCAAGCCTCATCTTTAGGAATAGAGCGCATGGACAAAATCGGGTAGCCCAGCACCTGAAACTCTTCCAATACACCATGGTTAAGGCCCGGATCAGAATGATACGGACGTCCAATCATCAGGATAGCAAGGCGATTTTCTTGTTCTACCTGCTCAAGGATCGCCCGGCCTTTCTCCTGCATTTCGGTATCAAACAACTCCATAGCTTTCCAGGCTTCATCCGCAGCGAAGTTATTTTCATCCTCTGTAATCTGAAGGTGTTCCCTGAATGCCTCATACAACTGCTTTTTCATTAGATTCGGTTCTGTAAAAGTAACCGCCGGGTCCAGATACGTAATTCCTCTTGACGCAAAAAAGTCCATTTCTTTCGTGAAGGCAGCCTTAATTACATTCGGAGCTCCAGCCACGATGGGGCAGCTGGCCGAATCCATCACGTTATGCAAATGGGTCGGAATGTGCGTAATACAGGGAAAAAAGATATATTCGAGCGGTTTACGCTCGCTATGGTGTTTGAACAATAGATTATGCACATGGGCCTGGGCTACCTTGGACGGATAGCAAGGATCGATTGAGCCGTACTTCCCTCCTTCCTGCCACATCTCCTCGCTTGTATTATCGCTGAACACGATGTTGCGCGGGTCGATGCCGAGCGTCTCAAAATAGGTGCGCCAAAACGGTGCGGTAGACCAAATGTTAAGTACTTTAGGAATTCCAATACGAATCTTGCTTCGTTTCTCTGCCGCTTCACGGGAGGAACGCTCAAAATAGTGCTTGTACTGTATCTCCTTCTCTCCTCCCAATCCAAACCAGCGGCGCTTCAATCGGCTATCGTTTACCGGCGTACCCGGCTCAGGCAGCGGCGCGGAATCGTAGAAGTGCTGAAACATGCGGCGCGCTTCGTATTCCACCAGGTTTGGATAGTGCTTCTTCAGTTCCTGCCGCTCCCGGGTCAATTTGATCACGGCTTCCTTGTCTTCCACGGTCCCTTTTTCACAGCTAAAACCGGAGATATAGCGAGCTGTGTTCCCGTCCGGTGTTTGGGAATCGATAAAGGTTCGGCTGCAATGGTTGGGACAGAATGTACATCGAGTCGATTCATCGTTGCGGCTTACGTAATACAGATTAATAGCCGCATCCAGTCCCAAAAACGTTGAATACCCACGCCGCTTTACAACGCGCAATGTTTCCATGGCCGCGCCAATCGCTCCCGCCTCTCCCGGATGGGGATGCACGTATACTTCTGCATCAGGAACCCGCTGTTTAATGTAATCGACCTGGGCTTTAACAGCAGCCAGATTATACTGCGTGCCTCCCTGCAGGACGAATTTGCGGCCCAATTCAGCCATGCGTGGAATCTGAACCACATACTGCCATACATTTTTCGGCAATACGAGAGCCAAACCGGCCAGCAGCTCCTCTTTCGAATATCCTTCCTTCTGAAAATTCACCCGGTCCGCATCCAGAAATACGGCGCAGCCGTATGAAAATTTGGGAGAAAGCTGTGCGCTAAAGGCCGTATCCGCATATTCCTGAACCGGAATACCGAACTGGTCCGCCATGGCTTGCAGTAACATTCCATTTCCGGCGGAGCATTGATTGGACAGCCTGAAGTTGCGAATATCCCCGTTTTTGAGAAAGAGCACTTTGATGTCCTGGCCGCCGATATCACAGATGACATCAACATCGCCAAATTGGTTAACGGCACTCATCATATGGGCAACCGTTTCCACAATATTGACATCGGCCTTTAAGGTTTTCTCTAAAACGTCCGCCGCATATCCCGTGGCGCCAAAGCCGATAATCTCTAATTCTGCTCCTTGACCTGCCACCGTATCTCGAATTCGTTTCAACATCTCTTTTGTATCTTCAAGTGGATTTCCTTTGGAGAGCTGGTATTCCTTAAGCAAAATGTTTCCGCTTTCATCAACCAGAACGGCCTTCGAAGAAGTCGAGCCGCCGTCCAGGCCGATTACTGCTCTTACTTTCTGCCCCGGTACGAAAGCAGTCGGCTCAAAGCGGGGAATACGATAACTCCGGCGGAATTCTTCCATTTCGTTTTTGCTGCTTACCAGAGGCGGACCGGCATTTTCTCCAAGTTTTGCTTTTCGACCGTGAGCAATAAATTCCTTAAGACTTTCGATCCCCGTATAGCTGCCCACGCCAACCGGTTCATGCATTCCATACATGACGGCACCGTAAGCGGCATAGTACTGCGAATTCTCAGGCACAAAGATTAGTTCATCAACGGACATGTCTTTCGGATACTCATACCCTCGCTCTTCCCAAGTTTCAGGAATCCGCTTTCGCCAGCATTCTTGCAGAAAAGGCAGGTATGTATTGGGACCGCCCAGCAAAAGAACACGGTGCCGGAGCGTGTTTCCGCGAGTTAGAACGGAGAGGTTCTGCATGACAATGGCATCCGCTAAGGAACACATAATTTCGGCGGAAGGAATTCCGCTTTTTACCAGATTAACGATATCGGTTTCTGCAAACACACCGCACTTGGCGGCTACATGATGCAATTTCGTATCGTCAAAGTGCAGGCTGCCTACCTCTTCCATAGGCATCCCTACTTTAATCATGCACTTATCAATCGTAGCTCCGGTGCCGGATGCGCACTTGTCATTCATGGAGGTCAATGCCTGTTTATTCCCTGTTTCTTCGTTTTCCTTAAAAATGATAATTTTGGCATCCTGTCCTCCAAGCTCAACCACACTTCCCACATCAGGGTGAAGATGTTCCACCGCCATCGTAACGGCATTTACTTCTTGGACAAACTTCGCTCCAATGTGCCCGGCAATCGGCCCGCTGCCGGAGCCGGTCATAAATACGCGGATGTTCTCCTGCTTGATATGAGGAAATTCGTTCCCAATCACAATTAAGAATTCCAGGACTTTTTCTGCCTGCTTCGTATGGTGCCGCTGATAATCTGACCAAAGAATCTCTTTACTTTCCGGATTCACCACGGTTGCTTTCACGGTTGTTGAACCAACGTCAATACCGATGATCAAAGAGTCTAACCCCTGGTTTTCGTATCCCATGAAACTACTCCTTATTTAGTAAAAGTATATTTTTATCATTGGAATAAATTAAGCAATATATACATAGTGAAAACAGTATTTCCTCAAATCGATCGTTTCCCTGACCACTTAGATGCCCTAAGAGAGGAAGATGTCGATGAAGCTTGCCCGCTCGTTTCGTATCCCGTATGATCCGGTGTTCTATGCGGCGCTCAGAGACTACCAGTCTATTTCTAAAACACACTCAGTTCCCATTCCGCCGAGATGTGCTGCAGCAGCTTTACTCCAGCCGCGCTGTTGCCTGCCTCATCAATCGCCGGGCTGTAGATGCCGATGCCGCAGCCGTTGTGAAACGGAGTCACTTTATGCCGTCTGGGCGGAACGGCTGTCATAATGCCGCCGGATACCCCGCTTTTGGACGGTGCGCCAACGAATGCGGCAAATTTGCCCGATGCATTGTACATGCCGCACGTCAGCATCACCGCTTTGGTCAATCGGGCAAGTTCAGAAGGCAGCACCTGCTTGCTGCATAGCGGATCGTATCCATCGCATGCCAGCACAAGTCCGATCCTTGCCAGATCTTCGGTCGTTACTTCAATCGCGCATTGCCGCAGATAAATATCGATCGCATCCTCTACACCACATTTGAGAAACCCCTCCGCTTTGAGGAAATGAGCGAGTGCAAAATTATAATGGGCCGTTTCCCGCTCTGAAAAAAACACAGCCTCATCTACTGACGGACGTCGGCCCAGCAGCATCTCCAACACATCGAGCAGCCCCGCAAACTTTTCTTCTTTCGTTACGCCGGGGAGCAAGGAAGCAACGGTAATTGCGCCTGCGTTAATCATCGGGTTGAACGGACGAGCCGGTTTCTTTAGTTCGAGCCGCATGATGGAATTGTAGGGATCGCCCGTCGGCTCTACATCGACATGTTTTAATACATAGGCAAGACCATGCGTAAGACACACAGCCATAAAACTGATGACTTTCGACACGCTCTGCATCGTAAAAACAACATCCGCCTCGCCTCCTTTGATGATTTCTCCATCATGTCCGATGATGCACACGCCAAGCTGGTGCGGGTCAGCATGCCGAAGTGCCGGGATATAGGACGCACACGTTCCTTCCTCCGTATACCGTCGGTTCTTTTCCACCCAGTGGTGCAGACGGTTCGCACATTCGCTCTTCGTCTCAAAATTTCTATGTATATCCTTAATCTCCTTAATCACTGCCAGGCCCCCTTTTCGCTCTGATAAGATGTACGTATAGTGTGCCCCAAAACGAAACCAGAGTCCCACAGCAAACAAAAAAAGCGGGTCTGTTCCCCCGCTACTCACTATATACCCGAATGGTACGTATCGAATTGTTCATGTATCCTTTTGCATTCCAGTGCTTCCTATATGTAGATGGAAACGGAACATCCAGAGCCTGACGTGCATACAACATTTATATAGCCCGGACATTGAACCGGAAAGTTTTTGAAGGGGGGAAGAGCAATAAACAAAAAAGAAAAGAAAATCGTGAATGTGCCTGTACGCTGTTCAACACTCTGGACGCTCTGTTCTCACGTTGTTTTATATTTGAAACAATTGTTTCAGCACATCAAGACCGGATAGCTGGCCCGGTCTTTTTTCGTCATATAACGATAGTGAAGCAGTGTCAAAATAAAATTCATTTCCGAACCCACCATGGTGTAGTACAATAATATTATTAACTCTATGTAAAGTTTTTTTGTTTTTCATCTTACTTTTATTAGATAATGAGCTAATCCATATATACAAATAATAAGCCTATATAAAGGTGGGGGGAATACATGAAAAACGGGAGAGTAGCTCTGCTGGAAAGCGAGCCTCTTCATGTCCGATTGCTGCTCTACAATCTCCAGCGCAAAGGGTATGAAGTCGAGTGCTATGAGGACGAACAGTCCTTCCTTGCATCTTTACAGAATGAGAGCTTTGATGCGTGCATTATTAGTGTACAGTTGGACAAGACGAACGGGCTGCAAATCGGGGAACGGATTCGGGCGTGCGGCATTGATACCCCGATCCTATTTTTATCGACGGGTGACGAAGAAGCCTATGCTTTTTCGCTAACCCATACAGAGATCATTAAGAAGCCGTTCCAGGTGGCCGATTTGCTCGAAAAACTCGAACAGATCACCTCATTGCGGTCGTCTGTCTCTTCGGTCATACAGAAAATATAACTTTTTCTGTGAAAATCATGA
>NZ_DFMZ01000073.1:19811-20070 GCF_002375825.1 Aneurinibacillus sp. UBA3580 | reverse complement strand
GCCGGGGATTTTCCCCGGTTTTTCTGTGAAAATCATGAAGAAAGAGGGAGGAAAAAAGATCTAAGGAAGAAAAAGGCCTTCGCCTTTTTCTACATTAAAATCCGCTCCCCATTCTTTCCTCTCTTTTCCTTCGTACCACAAGAGTCAGCCGCTCTTCTCTGCATTTTCATGTCGGGGTTGTGGCTGAGACGCCATGGTGGTTTTCTGTGAAAATCATGAGGAAAGAAGGAAGGGAGAGAGGAAATAAGATCCGGGGAAG
>NZ_DFMZ01000073.1:16884-19644 GCF_002375825.1 Aneurinibacillus sp. UBA3580 | reverse complement strand
TTTCCTTCGTACCACAAAAGTTAACTGATAAAAAAGCCATGGTGATTTTTGTATGTTTGGTAAAAAAATAAGATATGATAGGATAGCGATAAATATGCATACGGAGGGAAAAACGATGATGGACCCGGTAAAAAAAGAGTACCTGGAGCATGGCGGCGACCGGTTTATCGTATGTGCGCCCGACCAGTTGGAGCTTGCGCTCGATGAGTTTGTGGACGAGTACGGAGAAGCGCCGGATGTGTATTTGCTGACGGAAGTCGCACAGGAGCTGGAAAAATGGAAAGCGCCGGAGACATGCCGATATAGCGGAGAGAAGCCTGTGTATATCCTTGTGTAAAATGATTTTGCGGGCAGAAATGAGCAGGACAAGTTATTCAATGATTGTGAATAACTTGTGAGCAATTTTGTGTAAATTCCGTTATTCACATGTGAACAAAAGAGCGGGCTGTGTGAAAAACCTTGAAATTCCTGGCTTTTTTTGATATCTATGTGTGTTTTATATTCACAATAATTTTATCAACAGAATGTGGATAACTTTGTTTTAACAGGGGATAACTTTTCAAAAAGTTTGAAAAAAGAGGAGGGGGAAAAGTTATGCACATTATGATTGTGGCGGTGGGTAAGCTCAAAGAGAAGTATCTAAAGCAGGGAATCGATGAGTACCGCAAGCGATTGTCCGCGTATGCAAAGGTGGAGATTGTGGAAGTAGCGGATGAGAAGGCGCCGGAGAATTTGAGTGAGGCGGATATGCTGCGGGTGAAGGAGAAGGAAGGCGGGCGGATTCTGGCCGCGCTGAAGCCGGATCAGCATGTGGTAGCGCTGGCGATCGAGGGGGAGCAGTGGTCGTCGGAGCAGCTGGCGAAGAAGCTGGATAGCTGGGCGACATATGGCAAGAGCTCGGTTGCATTCGTTATCGGCGGCTCGCTCGGCCTGTCGGATACGGTGATGAACCGGGCGAACGAGTATTTGTCGTTTTCGAAGATGACCTTTCCGCACCAGTTGATGCGGCTGATTTTGCTGGAGCAGGTGTACCGCGGTTTTCGGATTAACCGCGGTGAACCGTATCACAAGTGATAGTAAACACATCAGAAAAGAAATATTACTTGATCGAAGATATATTGAAAGAGTACACGAGAAACGATTGATGTAAATAAAGGTTTTAAACAATAAAGCTTTAGACCAAAGAGCCAGTTACGATTATTTGATAGCGACATAAGTATGAGGCTATCCCCTAATAACAACACAGTGGCAGCCTTGAACATGAATACAATGTTCTAGACTGCCACGTTATTGTTAGGGGGGTTACTTATAAATCCATTGCTTTAATTTTATTGAATTCTCTCTGTCTTTCTTTTGCTAAAGATTGCCGACCTTTTATCCAAGCTGATAAAAGTAAAACAGTCCCCCCAATGGCTGCAGCAAGAACATTTCCTGATGACCTTTCAATGAAAAAGTTAGTAACGTATCCATAAATGAATAATCCTATATAAATGATTGGTAAAACTGCACCTACAAATACAGGTCCACGTTTAGAAATAAAATATTGTACAACTAAAATCCCTACTGCGATAGTATATTGAATAACATGTTCCATTTTCTATTCACCCTTTTCTGCTTTATACTTCTCAATAATTATTTTTGCTGTTTCTAAACTCAGTCGCTCATCAATCACTAAATTTTTAATCATGTTCACGAATTCTACATTATCTTCCTTACTATTCAACTCAATCTTCTCAATTAACTTATCTAACATCGTTCGTACAGTTGGGTAGGATACACCATAATCATTGGCCATACTTTTCAATGATCCAGAGTTTAAGATAAACTTTCTAATAAACTCCAATGATTCTTTATCCAATGATAATACCCAGGATGGAACATCTTTTCTCTCCATTAGATCCCTCCTTTTTTAATAATATTAAACCATTATTTAATATTATTAAATAAAAAATAAATAAAATATATAAATGTTTTAACTTTATTGGTTTTATCGCTAATAAAGTCATTCCTTCTAGCTCTTACTATTCTTGATTACCAAGCACTCCACTATCCTGCTCCGTTAGGTCAGAACCATAGTACAAGTCTAATTAATGTGACTCAAAGATAAATAAATAGTGATGGTGTTGCAAAACTAACATAAAATGATTCCTTTCTCTTTTCACCTTTTCTTTTATTCAAAAGGGTAAGAAAAAGAATATCCCGTTCCTTGGCTTGTTTACTCTTTAGATAGCATTCCTTCGACATTCTGCGCTTTCATGTTATAGATTGGTAAAATAACGAGAAGGCCGATGACAAAAAGAACTGCTGCCAATTCGAACATCATAATAATTGAAAACATTTCCTTCATTACCCCAGCGATGCTCATTGTTAAAACCATTGACCCAGTGAAAAGCGGACTTAACGTTCCGTTCACTCTTCCAATAAATTCAGCCTTTGTATTTTGTAAAATCAATGTATTAATCCCTACTTGAATAAAAGGGAAGAATAATCCGTTAGTAAATTCAGCTACAAGTGTTACGAAGAGATTAGTTGAAATACCTATTACGCTTAGTCCGATCGCGCTGGCTAACATTCCAATAACCAATAATCTTTGCGGTGGAATCGACTTAGAAAACATAACCGAAACCGCTCCACCTACAATCATTCCGATACCGTTCGCCATTAACAACCATTGTAAGCTTTCTTTCGCTAATTCCAGCCGCTCTATGACGAGAAAAATGGAGAGAGGCTGAATCAATCCTATGGCTAACCCTGCCGCCA
>NZ_DFMZ01000073.1:0-16786 GCF_002375825.1 Aneurinibacillus sp. UBA3580 | reverse complement strand
TGGCTAACCCTGCCGCCATAAAACATAGACCGAGAAGCTTTAATTCTTTTTTTGCCATAACATAACGAATCCCACTTTTCATCTCTTCTAGTAAAGACGCCGTTTTCTTTTCATCATCCATCGTATGATCAGCAGGAATAAATGATAACATCGCTGCTGAAAGAAGGAAGGCAACTCCGGTAATTCCAAGGGACACATCAATTCCAAACTGCTGGAAAATAAATGTGCCAAGTACTGGACCTAACACCATAAAGATCGCAAATATCGTTTGATAAATGGACATAGCTGATTGAATCAGTTCTGGATTCAAATGCATTTTAAATAACTTCATTCCGGATGGCTGTGAGAATTGCGATAAAATCGATGAAATCAGCGTGGCAAAAAAGATGATTTTCCATGAGCCAAACACAAGAGTTAATAATACCGCAAAGATAGAGAGGGCACTTAAAATATCACACCAAACCATCGTTTTCTTCGGCTGCCAGCGATCAGCAAATGTCCCACCGATAAACGAAAAAACAAAGATTGGAGCAAATTCAGCTACCGAGATCATGGAAACAGCAAAAGCATTTCCATTCGTTTTTTCCATAACGAACAAAAGAACAGCAAAATTCCGAACCCAAATTCCTACTTGAAGGAACAAGGCTGAAAGGAAAATGGCCTGAACAAATCGATTTTTCAATAATTGTGACATAACATTCCTCTTTTCTATTTCAAGGTAGTAAATATTAAATAAACATCCGTTATAAGGTAAATGACCCTAATACTTACAAAAAGCTACATATTCTCTAACAGACAACAAAAGACCTCCCATCCGTCATTTTTGGATAGGAGGTCGTCAAGAACCATGGAAAAAGACATAGTAAACCTGGTACTATAGCTACGATCATCTTTTTCTAAAAAAGTATAGACTAATCCTATTCAAAAATGACTTCGCAATTATAACGAATGTGCTTTTGAAATAGGATTAGAAGATCATCGCCCCATGGTCACCCTTTCGTGTAATAATGTAATTATATTACACTGTTTTTTCCTTTTTTACAAGCATTTAGATGGATGGGCGAATCGTATATCTCCGATTACTTTTTGTATTGGTCCTCAATTTTTAACCGTTCCTACCGCTACGAAGAACCATATCATAAATAGATAAATAAATGTTTTATGGGTTGAAAAGTCTTATCATTAATAAGGCTTTTTTCTTTTGTAAAAGTAAAGTTTTTGTCTGAGGAGGAGCGTCACACAATAGTATGTCCTTAAGAAAGAAAGACGATAAACTTAAGAAAGTCTTAAGGATTACCTTAATTAAATGTTAAGAACTACATCTTACAATGTAGAAAGTCCCGGGAGTTGACCATGATATACTTTTGAAAGGAGCGTGAAAAAGGATGAACAATTACACGGTATTAGTTGTCGATGATGAAAAAGAAATCCGGGATGGTATCGAAATCTATTTAAAAAATGAAGGTATGACGGTTATAAAAGCAAAAGACGGCATTGAAGCGATTGAAAAATTGAACGAGCATGTTATTCACCTCATTATTTTAGATATTATGATGCCGCGGCTTGACGGTATCGCAACCACCTTTAAAATACGTGAGGAAAAAAACATTCCAATTATCATTCTGAGTGCAAAAAGCGAGGATATGGACAAAATTCTAGGTCTTCAGGTTGGCGCGGATGACTATGTTACGAAGCCGTTTAATCCGTTAGAGCTTATTGCCCGAGTGAAGTCACAGCTAAGAAGATACGTTACGCTGGGCACGTACGAAGGAATAGAAAAAGTCATTAATCTTAATGGTCTTACATTAGACCAATCGGCAAAAGAGGTAACGGTCGACGGTGAAGTTGTGAAATTAACGCCGACTGAATATAAAATCGTCGAATTGCTTATGACGAATGCCGGACGCGTGTTTTCCATTAACGAAATTTATGAACGGGTATGGAAGGAACCGTGCTTTAACGCTGAAAATACTGTAGCTGTTCACATTCGTAAGATTCGCGAAAAAATTGAAATTAATCCGAAACAACCAAGATATTTAAAGGTGGTATGGGGAATTGGGTACAAAATCGAAAAATAAGATGATATTCGTCATTTGGATTTTGTTATTTACTTTCGGATTAAGCGGTATCATCTCAGGACTATGTAACGGAAAAGACTATATAAAAAAAGATTACTTTCAAACTAAACAGTTTGAAGATCAGCTAAATCAGTTTATTGCTTATTTAAAGATGTTCGAATTAAGTAATATAAATAAAGAAGAAATCAAAAAGAAAATTACCGTCACGGCCGAGGAAATTGAAGAACACCGTTACCGCTATGGAGATTTATCCACACAGGTCTCGAATATAAAAAGCCAATATGAGCATAAAATTCAGGATGCACTGTTAGCAGGAAATAAAGAAGTAGCTGATGCCTATGTTGCTGAAAGAGACAGGAAGATAGAGGATATTACAAACAATTTTAAAAGCGACGAACACGTCCGGGCAAAAGTCGTGAAAGAAAAAGAACAAAAGGTCGACAATTATTTTCGTGAGATAGAAAAGTACCGTTTAGAATCCGAAAGATACAACAAAGATCTTTTTACGTATTATTTAAAGAACACGGCAACGGGAGAAATTTATACGAATGTAAATATCACCAGCGGCGATTCAATCGATACGTTTATAAATAGTAAAACTATGATATTTATTCAAAGCTATCCTTCGCCAAAGTATGGCTATCTTTCAACTGAGGGAGCATACAATTCAATTGTTGAATATGATGATGTGATAACCCCGTTAATAGAAAAGGAAACGGGCAAGTTTGAAGGGCAGATTGCGCTGCCTAAAGCAGCGTCTTCGGCAAGCCCTATTCTGGCAGACTATTATGATTTTGGGCAAAAACAAAAAATCTTCTTGATCTACACCATTAGCGGTATTATTGCTTTTCTGCTGAGTTTTTATTTAAACAAAAAAATACCGGTTATTCAATTTATTCCTACAGGGAAATGGCAGCCTTACTACAACCGTATTCCGATAGACATAGCAGTAATGGGTTTGGCGTTTACGGGACTTCTGACACTTTTTCTTTCCATAGTAGATAATGGTCTGTACCTGCATCAGGATGTATATAGTTATGTTAGAAATACACTCTTCAGTTTAATTGCTACAGCCTTTTTTGTTGCGTTAACATGTATTCAAGGGAGATTTTTGTTAGAGAGAGTAAAAGGACCGGCGAACCTGAAAGTAGATTGGCAGAAGTCCTTACTGTACAGAGCATACCGGGGGATAAAGGAAGCGTTTCTCATCCGGAGTATGGGGGTACAAATATTTGTTCTTTTATCCGTCGTATTTGCTTTTGGCTTTGGTGCGGCAATTGCTCTCATAGAGCCTGAGTTTATCCTTTTTTATGTTCCTTTATTTATTGTGGTATGCGTTCCAGCCTCCATCGTAATCATAAAGCGTACCGGCTATTTTAATCGTATTGTTACCAGCACTGACGAATGCGTGCATGGAAATTTGGAGCCGGATATACCTGTGATAGGGAAATCAGCATTAGCCGTTCTCGCAGCTAATATTAATACATTAAAGCATGGTATCAAAGCATCGCAAAAGGAACAGGCGAAAAGTGAACGATTAAAAACGGAGCTTATTACAAATGTGAGTCATGACTTGCGAACACCGTTAACTTCTATCATTACGTACACAGAGCTTTTGAAGAAATCAGATTTAGCAAACGAAGAGCGTGACGCATACGTTGAGATTATTGACCGTAAGTCTAAACGATTAAAAGTGCTCATTGATGACTTATTTGAAGCATCCAAAATGGCAAGCGGGAACGTTGAGCTTGTAAAAGAAAAAGTAGATCTTGTCCAGCTTTTGCAGCAGGCACTTGCTGAATACAATGAAACAATCGGAGAGTCAACATTGCAATTTCGGGTCACAAACCCTGATACGCCTGTTTATGCTGTTGTCGATGGACAAAAACTGTGGCGGGTGTTTGACAATCTAATCGGAAACATTCTCAAATATTCATTAGAAAACACCAGAGTATATATTTCAGTGAAAAAAGGAAATGACAAAGCGGTAATTACTTTTAAAAATGTTACCAAATACGAGCTTAGCGAAGATATAGATGAGCTGTTTGAACGATTTAAACGTGGGGATACATCCCGTCATACAGAAGGATCAGGACTTGGACTTGCCATTGCTAAATCGATTATAGACCTGCACGAAGGCAATTTAGATATTGAGGTAGATGGTGACTTATTTAAAGTAACCGTTTCATTGAGTACCAGATGAGTGTAACAAAACCAAAAGGGCGCCTGCTTATAGATTTCTATAAGCGAGCGCCCTTAAAGTTAGTGAAAGTTTAGTATATCTTCAACTGAATTTTCCTGCTTTTTATTAAATAACTCCCTGTGCTACCATTGCATCGGCAACTTTAAGGAAGCCTGCGATATTAGCACCGACAACCAGATTTCCCGGATGACCGTATTCTTCCGCAGCTTGCATGCTGTTCTGATAGATGTTTTTCATGATTTGATGTAATTTCGCATCCACTTCTTCAAATGTCCACGACAGTCTTGCGCTGTTCTGCGCCATCTCCAATGCAGAAACCGCTACGCCACCTGCATTGGCGGCTTTTGCCGGACCGAAGAGAACATCGTTATTCAGGAACACATCAATTGCTTCCAATGTAGACGGCATGTTTGCCCCTTCGCCGATGGCTTTGACTCCGTTGGCGACCAGAATTTTTGCCGATGTTTCATCGATTTCGTTTTGCGTCGCGCACGGCAGGGCGATATCGCAGGGGATGGACCAGATTCCTGAGCATCCTTCAAAGTATTGCGCCTGCGGATGTTCCTTCACATATTCACTGATTCTTTTTCTCTCGACTTCTTTCAGTCGTTTTACTGTATCAAGGTTGATGCCATTTTGGTCATAAACATAGCCGTTGGAATCGCTGCAAGCCACGACTTTTGCGCCTAACTGGGTAGCTTTTTCGATAGCATAGATGGAAACATTACCGGAGCCGGATACAACAACCGTACTTCCTTCAAAGCTAAGCCCTTTGTCTTTTAACATTTCCTGTACAAAGTAAACAGTACCATAGCCTGTAGCTTCAGTACGTGTTAAGCTCCCGCCATAGCCAAGGCCTTTCCCTGTTAATACACCGGCTTCATAGCCGCCGCGAATTCTTTTGTATTGTCCGAACAGGAAGCCGATTTCCCGTGCGCCAACCCCGATATCTCCGGCCGGTACGTCGATGTCTGGCCCGATATATTTGTAGAGCTCTGTCATGAAGCTTTGCGTGAAACGCATGATTTCCGCATCGGATTTTCCTTTTGGATCGAAATCGGAGCCGCCTTTGCCTCCTCCGATTGGCTGGCCAGTTAAGGAGTTCTTGAAGATTTGTTCAAAGCCTAAAAATTTAATGATGCTGGCATTTACAGAAGGGTGAAAGCGTAAGCCGCCCTTATAAGGACCGATCGCGCTGTTGAACTGTACACGGAATCCGCGGTTTACCTGTACTTTTCCTTGATCGTCTACCCATGGTACTCTGAAGGTAATCACTCTTTCCGGTTCCACAATTCTTTCAAGTATGCCATGATCTATGTATTTTGGATGTTTTGCAAATACAGGTACGAGAGAATCAAAAATTTCTTTAACCGCCTGATGAAATTCACTTTCATTAGGATTACGCTTCTTCACAGCTTCATACACTTCATTCACATAATCTTTCGCAACTTGTGTTCCCGTTTGTTTAACTTCCTGTAAAGTAGCCATGTTCTCTTCAGTTCTCCCCTTGTTTAAGAATGTATGATACAAAGTTAAAATTTTAGAGATAATCTGACATATATAGACTTACTATGCTTTAATAAATGTTAGATTTTCTTACTATGGTGTATTTTATAATTGAAAAATAATCTAAACAATATGAAAGTTAGATAATAATCATGCCGATATGAGATGATTGGGAAGGAGGATGAAAACATTGGAATTAAGACAGATACAATATTTTATTGAGGTTGCCAGGCGAGAACATGTGACGGAGGCCGCTCTGGCTTTACATGTGGCACAATCCGCTGTAAGCCGGCAGATTTTTAATCTGGAATCGGAGTTGGGTGTTGATCTGTTTATCCGGGAAGGACGGAACGTCAGATTGACGCCGATTGGAAGAATATTTCTGAAGCATATGGAACAAGCAATGAAGGTAATCGATAATGCAAGGCGGGAAGTTGAAGAGTATTTAGACCCGGAGCAAGGTACAATTCGCATTGGATTTCCGAGTAGTCTGGCTGCTTATACGCTGCCTACTGCCATTTCTGCCTTTCGCGAGCGCTATCCTCAAGTTAAATTTCAGCTCAATCAGGGTTCTTACCGTTATTTGATTGATGGGGTGGTGAAAGGGGAAATCGATATGGCGCTGCTTGGTCCGGTGCCTAAGCAGGAAAAAAAGGTGAAAGGGAATATTTTATTTACAGAAAATATTGTTGCATTGCTGCCATCTAGCCACCCTCTTGCGGATAAACCCTCGCTGAAACTGAGCCAATTACGGGATGATTCATTTATCTTGTTTCCCAGGGGGTTTGTTTTACGTGAAATTATAATGAATGCTTGCCAACAGCTTGGCTTTCGGCCCAATGTGTCATTCGAAGGAGAGGATATTGACGCCATTAAAGGATTGGTCTCGGCAGGTCTGGGTGTGGCGCTTATTCCCGAAGTTACATTGATTGACAGCCTACCACGTTCAACAGTAAAGCTACCTGTCATTGAGCCCCAGGTTACCCGTACGGTCGGTGTCATTATTCCCAGTGAACGTCAACTGCTTCCTACAGAGAAGCTCTTCTACGAGTTTCTCAGGGAGTTTTTTACCATATTGGACAGATTTCAAAAGTAAAGGATGTTCTCTTCACTCTTTTTCTTCGCACCGCAAAAGTCAGACGCCCTTTCTGGTGATACGGTTCATTACGCGCGAAACAATTGAGTATAACGTTACGAACAGCTTGATTCAATGCTCTATCAAGCTGTTCAAAGATACCGTTTGTTCATTCCCCGGCTGGTCAAGCGGATAAATTCGGGCCGTTTCATTGTTTTCATCCACATGCTGTATATAGATAGGTACTCCTTGATAAGTAACATTGGCCATAACAGGTGAAGCAGCGATCTCTTTGGCACGTTGTGTGTTCATGTTAACGACCTCCTGTAATTTGTGACAGTTATAGTATGCACCTTAAGCTGTTCGATTATTCAACCTGCGCGCGTGAACGGTTTCTGATTGTGACGGCATAAAATGCGCATAAATTCTCATACTGAAAAGAGTGTCACCGACACGAAAACAAACATGTGAAGGGGGATTCGTGATGGACAACCAATCGTTACAGGATGCGCAGCGATCGTTAAACAATGCATTTCAGGCCGTCGGTCAGCTTGAAGGAACGCCGAATGAGAAACAGGTTATGAATGGGGCACGCAATGCGATGGCTCATGCCCGCCGTGCCATCGAACAAGTGCAGGACAATGGTGATCAGGGCGCCGTAAGCGCAATGGAACAGCAGATGGACCAATTGCAGGCTCGTTTCGAGTCGGCGCAAGACAGCAGCGGCAAGCATATTAATTAACAGCCATCCGAAGACTCGCGGGAAATCCCGCGGGCTTTTTCATTTGCAGGGTTTTATTGAGTTATGTTTAATCAAAAAAGCCTGTCTTTACATCAATCGTAAGGACAGGCCAGGCGAAAATTTAACCCTCTAGCAACAATGCCTCCGGATCTTCCAACAGTTCTTTTACTCTTGCCAGGAAGCTAACCGCTTCTTTTCCGTCGACAATCCGGTGGTCATAGGATAGGGCGATATACATCATCGGCCGGTTTTCCGTCCGTTCTGTATCAATGGCAACAGGCCGAAGCTGAATCTTATGCATGCCCAGAATACCGACCTGAGGAGGATTGAGAATCGGCGTAGATAGCATGGAACCGAAAATTCCTCCGTTCGTGATGGAGAAGGTGCCTCCCTGAAGATCAGACAGGCTCAATTTGTTATCACGAGCCTTTTTTGCCAGATCAGCAATATTCTTTTCCAAATCTGCAAAGCTAAGTCGATCCGCATCACGAACGACGGGCACGACTAATCCTCCCTCGGTGGAAACCGCAATCCCGATATCGTAATATTTCTTAATCAGGATATCTGTGCCCTGAATTTCTGCATTAAGCAGAGGAAAAGCTTTCAAGGCGCCTATAACCGCTTTTGTAAAGAAGGACATAAAGCCAAGCTTCACGTTGTGCTGTTCCACAAACTTCTCCTGACGGCGCTTGCGAACGTCAAGAATGGCCGTCATATCGACTTCATTGAATGTCGTCAGCATGGCTGCGGTTTGCTGAGCATAGACCAGTCTCTCGGCGATAGTCTGGCGGCGCCGAGACATCGGCACACGCTCTATCGGCTTGTCTGTGCCGGTTAGCTTTGCACCGGCTCCAACCTGAGGGTTGCGTTCGGCTTGCTTCTGTGCGCCTGCAGGCGCTGGAGCGGCCGGTTTTTCCTGACGTACTTCCGGCTGTGCTTCACCGCTTGCTTTTACGTCATCTACTCTGATCCTTCCGAGAGGGTCCTGGCTTCTCACGGAGTCTATATCAATGCCCCGTTCCCTGGCCAATCTTCGTGCGGCAGGACTCGCCGCACGCGAGCTATGGATTTCTGCCCCTTCTTTATCAGGGGAGCGGGCCGGCTCAACTTCGTCCTGTTCCTCATTAGGCGGTATCGTTGCTTTCTCCAGCGGAGCGTTCTCTTCTTTGGGCGGCTTTGCTTGCTTCTTAGGTGCGGCGGTCTCTTCCTTGGACGGAGCCGTGTCTCCTCCGGCTCCCTGCGCAATCATGGCGATGACTTCACCTACCTCCACCGTATCTCCCGGCTCGCGCAAAATTTTTTCCAGCTTTCCGTCTTCTTCTGCACTAATCTCTATGTTGACTTTATCCGTCTCCAGTTCGGCCAGCACTTCACCCCGGGAAACGGAATCACCTTCCGCTTTTAGCCATTTTACAATCGTTCCTTCTGTTATTGACTCTGCCAGTTCCGGTACCTTTACTTCACTCATGAGTGTGCCCCCCTGCCATGACAGTATTGGATTTCGTAAGAAGTAGAGCTTCTTCCATGATTTTTTGCTGTTCCATCTTGTGCACATCCGGTGAGCCTGTAGACGGGCTTGAGCGGTAAGGTCGGCCGACGTAGCGTACGGGCACCCGGGCCAGTTCCCTGAGCCGCGGCTCTATATACGACCAGGACCCCATGTTTTTCGGCTCCTCCTGTACCCAGACAATTTCCTTCAGGCGTTTTGAGCGGTCCACAATCTCCTGAAGGGCCTTTCTCGGGAACGGATAGAGCTGCTCTACGCGGACAATATGGATTCTCCCATCGTTTACCTGCCGTGATTCCCATTCCGCCTCCAAATCAATCGCGACTTTTCCCGAACAAAGAATAAGACGTTCGGCTGTCTCTGCATTTTTTTCAAGGCCGGGCTGTTCCATTACCTGTTTAAACGAGCTCTGGCTCAACTCTGTCCACGGTGAAGCAGCGCGCGGATTGCGAAGCAAACTCTTGGGCGTCATGAGAATTAACGGCCGGGCGTCCTCTTTGCCCGCTTTCGATGCCTGAAAACGTAAAAGATGGAAGTATTGAGCCGCGCTTGTCAGGTTGGCAACGGTCCAGTTTTGTTCGGCCGAAAGTTGCAGGAAACGTTCCAGGCGGGCGCTTGAATGCTCCGGTCCTTGCCCTTCGTACCCGTGGGGCAGAAGGAGAACCAGATTCGAGATCTGCCTCCATTTCGCTTTTCCTGCGGCGATAAATGTGTCGATGATAGGTTGTGCCACGTTGGCAAAATCGCCGAACTGCGCTTCCCAAAGTACCAGCGTATCCTTAGCCAGCACATCATAGCCGTATTCAAAGCCTAATGCCGCTACTTCCGACAGAGGGCTGTTATAGACGGCAAAAGAAGCGCGTGCATCGGGGATGTGCTGCAGAGGAACGAACGATTTTCCGGTTTTAAAATCATGCAGCACAAGGTGGCGTTGGGCGAATGTGCCCCGCTCTGAATCTTGACCGGTGAGCCGAATTGGAATGCCGTCCATCAGAATCGACGCAAAGGCCAGCGTTTCTGCCAGCGCCCAATCGACATAGCCATCCGGCGCCTTTTCTCTGCGCTTCAAAATTTTTTCCAGCTTGGGATAGACGGTGAGATCTTCCGGCCATTCGAGGAGCTGCCGATTCAGTTCAGCGAGTGTATTTGACGGAACGGTCGTTTTTATCCCGAATTCGTCGCCGCTTTCGATGCCCTGCACCAGCTCATCTTCCTGTTTCTCATCGGTTTTCATTTTGTCGTAGGCTTTCTTTAACCGTTCCTGAGTCTCTTGCTTCATTTTCTTTACGGCTTGTTCACTGACGACTTTGTCCTTCTTCAGCATATTGGTGTAGATGGCTGTAATTCTTGGATGCTCAGAGACTCTGGCATAGAGAATAGGCTGAGTAACGGCCGGGTCATCCGTTTCATTATGTCCGTACCGGCGATAGCCAATTAAATCGATTAAAAAGTCCTTCTTGAATTTTTTCCGGTACTGATAGGCGAGAAAGACTGCCTCAAGGCAGGCGATCGGGTCGTCGGCTTTTACGTGCACAACCGGAATTTCGTACCCTTTCGCCAGATCGCTCGCGTATTTTGTAGATCTTGAATCCTCGCTTTCTGTCGTAAATCCGATCTGGTTGTTGGCGATAATGTGAATCGTACCGCCGGTCTGATACCCTTTTAACCGGCTTAAATTAAGTGTTTCCGCGACAACGCCCTCTCCGGGGAAAGCCGCGTCGCCATGAACCAGAATCGTGAACGCTTTGTTGACATCCTGCCTGGGAGCTCCGGCTACCTGCCTGTCTTCCTGCGCCGCCCGCGTATAGCCTTCCACGACGGGGTTCACAAACTCCAGGTGGCTTGGATTATTGGCCAGGGTCAGCCGCATACGGGCAGCATTATCGGCTTCTATCTCCCGGTCGGCCCCCAGGTGATATTTGACGTCCCCCGTCCAGCCGTAATTCATTCCGGTTGACCCCTCCGAAGGGAAGAGGTCTTTATTGGGGGAGTGATGAAATTCTGAAAAAATCTTCTCATAAGGCTTACCTAAAACATGAGCAAGGACACTTAAACGTCCACGGTGGGCCATACCAATCAGCACATGGCGCACTCTGTCGTGTGCGCCCTGGCGAACGAGGTCATCAATCATGGGTACAAGCATCTCAAGCCCTTCAATGGAGAATCTTTTTTGGCCTGCAAAAGTACGGTGAAGAAACTCCTCAAACTCCTCGACTTCTATTAGCTTCTTTAAAAGGGAGAGGTGATGGGCGTTCGTAAACTCCCGTTTTGCTTTTCCGGATTCGACTATATGGCTTAGCCATTCTTGCTCTTCGGCGTTGTTGATATGCGTAAATTGGTAGGCGGTCGAGCCTGTGTAGACATCACGAAGATGCATGAGCACATCCCATGCAGTGCGGAGCCGCTCCGGCGCTTTAGACCACACGACCTTTGCGGGAATGGCCTGTAAATCTTCGTCGCTAATGCCATAGGTTGACGGAGCAAGAAGATGCAGATCCAGGTCTTTTTCATTTGCGAACGGGTTGGTTTTTGCGAATAAATGTCCATTCATGCGAATTTGTTGGATTAATTTAACCGCTTTGACCGCTTTTTGCATTATCTCCACATTATCTGCAGCCTGCATGTTTTTCTGCGGAAGGATTTCTCCGCTTTCATACAGCGGCGGTGCTCCCCACTGGTCAAATAACTCCCTCATCTCCTGGTCAACGGATGCGGGATCTTGAAGATATTGCTCGTATAATTGATGCACATATCCCAGATTCGGGCCTTCGAATTCCTGCCACGGCGTGTTGTTTCTCATTTGATTGCGATTCAAGTTGCGGCACCTCCAGCTTTTGTAAGATTGGAAGGAGAGTTAGCCTCATGAAGACCTTTTCCTCAAACATGCTTTATGAAAACATCTTCTACCATCTTTATATAATCTCTCCAGTCTACTCTGCCTATTCATGGGGATGGCACAGGAAGAAGAACTTCTCATACTGTGTAAGAATATTCAGTCCGTATCTCAGCGGAAATCTCTACTTGTCCCGGCTGGACGGGAGTAGCTGCACTCATTGCATAAAGGGAAGTCTGGTAAGGGACAGGTTCCGGTGCACCGGATACTTCTTGAATCCTGTTCGGGATTTGATTCAGTGTGACTCCTAACGTTTTCGCCATGGTAACGGCTTTTTGCTGAGCATTGTTGATGGCCAGCGATAAGGCTTGATTGTAATAGATGTTCGGTTGTGCAACCGTAAATTTGATGGCTGAGACGGAGTTGGCGCCACTATTGACAGCGGTATCAATGACAAGTCCCGTCTGCTCGATTTTATCGATGGTAATTTGAAGCAGATGGGTGACTTTATATCCGCGCAAAATCTGTTTCCCGTCTTCATAGTCGTATTGTATGTCGATTCTATAGTCACTCGTTTTGATGTTCTCCTTTGGAATCCCCAGTCTTAAAATGGAGTTGATTATCTTTGATACGGTTTCCGCATTTTCTTTTTGGGCTGTGCTCACGTCTTTGGATTCCGTGATTGCGCCCAGTACAACAATGGCTCTATCAGGCGTGACAGAAAGCGTTCCTTCTCCTGAGACTTTCATTACGTACTGGTCATTACGGTGAGAGGGAGGAGGCATCGTAGGATATAGGGGAAATGATGGAGTATAATGCATTGGCCAGCCGCCTTTCCTGTAGATGGTTTTTCTATACAATGTACTTATGCTCAGCCTCTAAAATTCTTAGTTTCTGAGTTTATCTACCTCGATATGTGGACTATATAAAACCTCAGGGTAATCAGTGTGTAGGCGACGATCGAATTTAACAGATAGGCCGGGAGAGAATCTGATATAATTCGTTCGAATAGCTGTGATGGGGTGATAGATGATGACACAACTTCCCATTGAAGCGGTACTCCCGGCATTGAAAAACTCGCTTCAGATACATAAAAATGCAGTACTCGTGGCGCCACCGGGGGCAGGGAAGACAACCCGGATTCCGCTCGCTCTTCTGGACGAGCCGTGGCTTGAAGGCAGCCGCATCCTTATGCTTGAGCCCCGCCGTTTGGCCGCCCGGGCTGCTGCACGCTATATGGCGGCATCGCTTGGGGAACAGGTGGGGGAGACGGTAGGATACCGGGTCAGGCTGGATACGAAAGTAGGACCGAAAACGCGCATCGAGGTCATTACCGAAGGAGTGCTTACCCGTCTCCTGCAGGCGGATCCGGCCCTGGAAGATACGGGAATCGTTATCTTCGACGAATTTCATGAACGGAATCTGCACGCGGACCTGGGGCTTGCACTCTGTCTGGAATCTCAATCTGTACTGCGGGAAGATCTGCGGATTTTGGTGATGTCGGCTACGCTGGATGCCGATCCGGTGGCTGCCCTTTTGAATGACGCACCGGTTATCGTGAGCGAAGGACAGGCTTTTCCGGTGGAAACCCGCTACTTGAACCGCCGCGTCGAAGAACGCATGGAAACGGTAGTTGCGCGTACAGTTCAAGAGGCGCTTAAGAATGATGAAGGCGATATTCTGGTCTTTTTGCCGGGCGCAGGTGAAATCCGGCGAACGGAGACGCGACTTGTGGAAGCAGGACTGGGCCGAAATGTACATATTGCTCCCCTTTATGGCAGTCTTTCGAGGGAGGCACAGGATTTAGCTATTTCGCCAAGTCTGCCTGACGAGCGCAAAGTTGTGCTTGCGACATCGATTGCCGAGACAAGTCTTACAGTCGAAGGTGTCCGAATAGTTATCGATAGTGGGTTGATGCGTATTCCGCGCTTCTCGCCCAGAACCGGGATGACGAGCCTTGAAACTGTTCCGGTGTCGCGGGCTTCGGCGGATCAGCGCCGGGGTCGTGCGGGCCGGCAGGGACCGGGGGTGTGCTACCGTCTCTGGACGGAGCAGGAGGACAGACATCTTGCTTTACGCAGCATTCCGGAGATTCTGGAGGCGGATCTTGCGCCGCTTGCGCTCGAATTGGCCGCGTGGGGCGTCTCTGATTCTGGTGAGCTTCTCTGGCTTGATCCGCCTCCTGCTGCCGCGTTTGCGCAGGCGCGTGAGCTTCTCAGTCAGCTCGGTGCCCTAGCGTCAGACGGTACGATTACCCCGCATGGCCGGCGGATGGCAGAACTCGGGCTTCATCCCCGGCTTGCCCACATGGTCCTTCAAGCCGTTCCTCTGAGACTTGGCGGACTGGCTTGCGAACTTGCGGCGCTTCTTTCCGAACGGGATGTTTTACGCAGCGATCGTACAGTCTTAGATGCGGATTTGCGTCTTCGCATCGAAGCGCTCCGCAGCGTAAAAAAGGCAGGACGGACGGAAGCTATGTTGGTTTCAGGTTTTCATGTCGATACGGCCGCCTGCCGCCGGATTCTTTCGGAGGCGGATCGTTGGAGAAGGATGCTGGGAATTTCAGAGGAAGAAGAAGGCGACGCAGACGCCTGCGGTATCCTGCTTGCTTTTGCCTATCCGGACAGGATTGCCCAGAAGAGAACGACAGGCCGCTTCCTTCTGCGGAATGGACGAGGGGCTGCTTTCAGCGAACTGCAGCCGCTTTCGAATGCGCCTTATCTGGTCGCGGCAGAATTGGGGGATCAGGTGCCTGAGAGCCGCATTTTCCTGGCAGCTCCCATAGAGCTTACGGAGTTGGAACAGTATATGGGCGATCAAATTGAGATAGCGTCTGTCATTGAATGGGACGGAACGGCACAGGCTGTACGCGCACGAAAGCGCAAGCGTCTGGGTGCCCTGCTTCTGAAGGATGCGCCGTTTGCAGACCCGGATCCGGAAGAGATACTGGAAGCGCTGCTTCACGGAATTGCACAGGAGGGATTGGAGATACTGCCGTGGACGCGAGCCGCCCGTCAGTTTCGTCAGCGCCTTGCCTTTATGCATAAAATCGAAGCTGAGTGGCCGGACGTCTCCGACTCAGCGCTTGTCTCGACGCTTGAAAATTGGCTTGCTCCTCATCTTTACGGCTTGAAGAGCCGGAGCGATTTGCAGCGTTTGAATTTGACGGGCATATTTGAATCCATGCTTCCATGGGAAAAACGTCAAGTATTGGATGAGTATGCTCCGACACACTTTACGGCTCCCAGCGGTTCACGCATTCCCGTTGATTACAGCGACCCGGATAATCCGGTGCTTGCCGTCAGACTCCAGGAGATGTTCGGACTTAAGGAAACACCGCGCATCGCCCGGGGAAAGGTGCCGCTTACCCTGCATCTGCTGTCGCCGGCACAGCGTCCCGTGCAGGTGACGCAGGATCTGGCCAGCTTCTGGAAGAACGCTTATTTTGAAGTAAAAAAAGATCTAAAGGGACGATACCCGAAGCATTACTGGCCGGATGATCCGCTTAGTGCGACGCCGACAAACCGTACCCGTCCCAAAAAGTAAGAAAAACTCGCGGGCGTTGCCGCTCGTCCTTAAAAAAGTGCCCCGCTTATCGAAAGCGGGGCGTCTGTTTCTTTTTTATCCGAACTGCCGGGAGAGCCATTCAACCATTTTTTCTTTCAACTCTTTATCGATTGGCTGTTTTACCTGGTTTTTATAATCTTTTAGAAGAACACTGAATTCCATTTCTGCATCCGTTTTTCGGAGAATGTGCGTCATATTTTCGATGAGATAGGATTCACACGATCCTTGTACTATACTGCAGATTACTTGAGTGTGTTCGGGGCGTACCTGCACATCTTTTGTTCCGGTGATGGCGAGGACCGGGCAGGCAACGTCCTTCAGGTACTCCCGTACATCATAATGAATATACTCCCAGTTCCATTTGGCGTTTATTTTCTTTCCTTTATAGCGGATAACAGGCTCGTCGGTGTTCGTGATTTTCTGGATTAAGTCATCGTTCATTTTGTCCAGTTTGCCGCTCACATTCAATAAGCGGAGGAGCCAACCCGAGAAGCCTTTTTAATTTTTTATTTCATTTTTCATTTGTTCCCGCTGCCATGCTGTGGTTTCAGCCAGCGGCTCAGCCGTTCCCGCAAACAGGATCATGCCTTGCACAGAAGAGCGCTTGTGGACGGCCGGGGCGATAATGGCGCCTTCACTGTGCCCCAGAAGAATAATTTGCTCATGATGAATGTGCGGATGTGTCTTCGCAAATTCCACTGCGGCAACCGCGTCGTCAATCAAGTCGAACAGTCCCGTTTCATATGGAGCTGTTTTGCATTCCCGTCCCGATCAATATCACCGCTTCCATGCACCATAACGATAGCAGGATATCGCTCTTTGTCTCCCTCAGGAAGCGCCAGTGTGCCTGCGAGAGGATACGTGCCGGAAATGACGATTTCTTGTTCCTGAAAGAACATGATGGTTTTCTCCTTTATGAACGGAAGCAGCAGGTAGCTGCGTACATTCAAAAATTAATTATTATCATTAATTAATAATAAAATTATACAGAAACTGTCAAGAGAAAATTATTATTTGTGTTTTAGAATCCCAAATGGTATAATTCCTACCATTGAGTCAAAAAAGCTGGTAGGGATATGGCATCGTTTTATCCTGTAAATTAAAGAAAAGAATTTTTAACTGCAAATCGTGAATGGAATGAAACGATAATCGTATATACTTAATCTAGGGATAATGGGAGGTATTCCGGAGGAAGGGAATGCGCTCCCCTTTTTTCTGTGAAAATCATGAAGAAAGAAGGAGAAGGAAAGAGGAAATGAGATCCGGGGAAGAAAA
>NZ_DFMZ01000055.1:18972-32962 GCF_002375825.1 Aneurinibacillus sp. UBA3580 | reverse complement strand
CGTATTCAAACAACCGATCTGGAACAAGAAGTATCGCCGGGGGAACGGCGTAGATGGCGACGACCTCGCCCGCGCAGAAGCGTGGTAAGCTCCTGCCGTGTTGCCTGCCCATAGCCTGGCCTCTGCCTGCGGGAAAACTTCCTGCCGGTACGCGAGGTGTTCGCAGGAAAGAATCCCACGTGCTTCAACCGTGGGAGAAGGTCAAAGTATAACGGTTATGTTTGGTTATCTTGAAACAACGGGTAAGAGAAGAATAACGTATAAGTAAGCGATAGTTACACAATGCTAACTAACGATAAATTGGAGAAAAGGATGAAAAACGTATATGGATAAAGTGCTTTTTCTGAAAAGCTTTCTGCGTTCCCCGCTCCAGGTTGCGAGCGTTATTCCGAGCTCCCGGTTTCTTGTTAACCATATCGTGAGGCATATTAATGAAATCGGTCCTGTAACTGCGGCTGAGCTGGGAGCCGGTACAGGTGTGCTGACCCGGGCGCTCGTCCGCAACTGCCCTTCCATCAAATCGCTGGTCGTGTTTGAAAACGAGGAGAATCTAAAGCATCACCTGCGGAATGAATTTCGGCAGGTTCCGGTATATGCGGATGCGTTCACGCTGTCTGAAGTGCTGCAGGAACAAAATACCGGACAGTTGGACTGCATCATTTCGGCGCTTCCCGTATCCTGGTTTTCCAAAGAACAAAACGAGCAGTTAATAGAAATGATATACAGTTGTCTGAAGCCCGGCGGCTATTTCATCATGTTCCAGTTCTCTCTGCAGATGCGCAAATACCTGCGTGCCGTTTTCGATGACATCATCATCAAATATGTACCGCTGAACTTTCTTCCGGCATTCGTATACTACTGCAGGAAAACATGAATAAATCTGCCCTGCATCTGTAGGGCAGATTTATTTTTGCTTATGGGGAGGTGCATTGCTTTTGATGACAACCCGCGTACCGAGCGGAATATTGCGGTAAAGCCATTCAATATCTTTATTCTGCATACGGATGCAGCCCTGGCTTACATGATGACCAATACTGGCAGGGTTATTCGTACCATGGATGCCGTACTTATAACCACCTGTCCCCGGTACGTTTAGCCCCAGCCAGCGTGTGCCCAGTGGGTTCTTCGGACTTCCACCAGGCACATTTTTCGGCAGGTACCATGGTTTTTCTATTCGTGTAACGATTGTAAATTCTCCTTCCGGCGTCAAGCTTTTGTTTTTTCCGGTCGCTACAGGGAACACATAGACGGGAATGTCATTTAAAAAAATAGTGAGCCGGTTGGTCGATTTATTGATTTCGATGAATACCTCGTCTTCCAGCGCAGACCCGGAAGAAGGAAACAAGAGGAGAAAAGAGAGCAGTACAGAAGCAAGAATAGGAAGTGAAAGATGAAGAAATTTACGCATATGGCTTACTCACTTCCTTTACTTTTCTTCTTTTTCTTTGCTTTGTACTCTTCTCTTTCCCAACGCTTTAACAAAGGATACGGATCGTATGAGTATTCCGCTTTGCCGTTATCCCGATAAACACCATAATGCAGATGCGGCGGGAATTTGCCGGAGGTGCCAGGCTTTCCGTAGCCCGAGCTACCGACATAGCCGATGATATCCCCGGGTTGTACAATGTCTCCGACTTTAAATTTCTTATTGAAGCCGTTGAGATGGGCGTAGTAATGATACAGCGAATCAATATCGCGGATGCCGACACGCCAGCCTCCATAAGGGTTCCAACCCATTGTCTCGATAACGCCGTGCCTGGTGGCGCGGACAGGTGTGCCGTAACCGGCAAAAATGTCCGTCCCTTCATGAATACGCCGTCCTCCCCAGCCGCGCGGGTCTCCCCAGGTGCTGCGATAGCTGTAACTATAGTGAAGCGGAACAGGAAACGCACTACCGACCAGGTGCAGACGGTTATGGTAACGGTAAAGGGATGCCAGCTCAGAGACGATTTCTACGTTTCTATCCCGGGCATAATAATTCCACAGTGCGATGCGGATGTCGTCCTCCGTATAACCGAACCCGCTTAGATAGCTGGCCATCGTATAAACGGCGTCGAGGTCATTATCGGGACTGGCTTTGCCGTCCCCGTCTCCGTCTTTGCCCAGGCCGCCGAAAAACGCGATGCTTGCCGGATTGGTATCATCGGAATTAGGATTAAGAAAGCCACACCATACTTCGGGTGTGAAGGCAATGCCAATTTTGCGTGCAGAAGAAGCGGCGCTTCCTTCGGCCTCTTTCTTCTTTGGATTTTTATGGATGCTGCGCTCATACTGATCAATCGCTGCCAGGTAATACCACGGAATGCCGGTAATGGCTTGCATGTGTTCAAACAGCAGTTGCCGTTCCCGATATAAGGCTGCTGTTTCCGATGTTCCGGAAGAGGCGGCATGAGCAGGAATTGAAATCGGGAACAGGCTTAAAACAATAAGAAAAAGTAATGCTTTGTACCACATAACATCCTCCCAAGATGAAAAGTCTTCGCCTTAGTGTGCGCAGCAGAACTGGTTTTATATGTGGAAACCGTAGCCTTACGCACAGGTTATGGCCCATTGCGGAGACGTTTGGAATTGCTTTACCGGCCGCGCTTTTTTACAATAGGGAAGAAGGAAAACGATAAAAGAATGGAGATGAGCGCTTCATGGCAGAACGGAAGCCGGAGTGGCTGAAAATCAAACTGAATACGGGCGAGAACTTCAAAGAGTTGAAGCGGATGATGCGTGGCAAGACGCTGCACACAGTTTGTGAAGAAGCGCGCTGTCCGAACATATATGAGTGCTGGGCGAACCGTACCGCCACTTTTATGATTTTAGGTGATATGTGCACGCGCGCGTGCCGGTTTTGTGCGGTCAAAACAGGCCTGCCGACCGAACTTGATTTAGCTGAGCCGGAACGCGTAGCGGAAGCGACGGAGCAGATGGGACTTAAGCATGTCGTCGTAACTTCCGTAGCGCGCGATGATTTGAAAGATGGCGGCGCATTAATTTTTGCTGAAACGATTCGAGCGATTCGCAAGCGGGTCCCTTTATGTAGTATTGAAGTATTAATTCCTGATTTCCTGGGCAACTGGGATGCGCTGAAGATTGTGATGGATGCCAAACCAGACATCTTAAATCATAATATTGAAACGGTGGAACGCCTTTCAGACCGTGTCCGGTCCAAGGCGAAGTATAACCGGACGCTGGAATTATTGTCCAAGTCCAAAGAGTTCCAACCTGATGTTCCGACCAAATCGAGCATCATGATTGGTGTTGGGGAGACAATAGAGGAAATTATTGCGACGATGGATGATCTTCGTCGTATGGATGTTGACATTTTAACGATCGGTCAGTACTTGCAGCCGACACCCAAACACCTGCCGGTTAAGAAGTTTTACCATCCGGATGAATTTGCGAAGCTGAAAGAAGAAGGGTTGAAGCGCGGCTTCAAACATGTTGAATCCGGCCCGCTTGTGCGCAGCTCCTATCATGCACACGAGCAGGTTGAATCGGCTGCTAAAGCGCTATAACGAAAGCAAGCCCTGCCGCGTAACACGGCGGGGCTTGTCGTTATTTCTTCATGTGATGCATTTGCATCGGCATACCGGACTTGCTGGTACTGGATTTGTTCGACTCGTTGTTCGTCGACAGTTTGTGCATGGTATTGGCCTGGTGGCCAATCATTTGTTCGAACTGCTGGTCGGTTTTCGTACCCATCTGCATCGCATTGTTGTGTACTTTTGTAATTACATTTTGGTCGTTTGTTGTGTACACTTTGTAGTAACGCGGAGATACGTTTTCGCAGCCTTTCTGCACTTTCTCCAGTGTTTTCTGGGCGTTAGCCGGGCTTAAGCCGGAAGTATCGCAGCCGACGAAAATCTGGTTATCCGTTGTAAGAACCGTTGTGCGTTTGACACCAGGTACCTGCTTGGCTACCCGGGCTACGGCCGAAGCCAGCATCTGGCGGTCGACATAGACGTTTGGTGTAGCCATATCGTAATTGGCCTGTCTTCCTTGATACAGTGTGCTGTTGTTCGGTGCAGTCCGGTTCTGCACAGTCGTACCGTTGTACGTACGGCCGGTAGCTGTCTGATTATCACCGAGGTGAGCATAGCCAATATTTGGCTGGTTGCTGCGTGTCATTACGTTGTAATTTTGGGTGTACGGCTTATAAATAGAATACTGCTGCGCGTTATATCCCGTCATACCGTTTGTGCCATACAGTCCGGTTGTACCATACGTTCCTGCTGTGCCATACATGCGCTGGCCATTATTGTTGACACCCAGATCATTCATGCCTTGTGTGCGCATGATTCTGTCCCTTGAATCGCGCAGAGCACTCGGGCGATAATTCGTCTGGTCTTTAATAATGCCATTACGGTACGTATCGTAGCGCCCATCGCCAACATTGTTGTAGCCGATAGCATTGTTGTAACGGTGATATTTATCGTAACCCGTTATGGTACCGGTCGGGTTATTCGGCCCGACATTCATTGGGCGGTATTGATTCGTGCGGGCATTATCCGCCGCAGGAGAGCAGGCAGCGAGCGAAACGGCAAGGCTTACTGCGGAAAGCACTGAGAAGAATTTTTTCATTGTTCCACCTCCTATCCTGTAGGTTGCCCGGAGGTGGCGGGAGTTTTCGTGGGAATTTTGTGTGCCGTGCAAGAAATTGTGGTAAAATAGGAGTCGCGCGCCACCATAGTGTTACGGTGGCCGGAGAGGAGGCAACTGAAGTGATACGGGTCCAGGACCAGGTCTACGAGTTGATTGAGGAAAATAAAAACGGGTTCAACCAGGAAGCATTCAAAGAGCGGTACAGTGATGTTCTGGCCAAGTTCGACTACATCGTGGGCGACTGGGGATACGGTCAGCTTCGGTTGAAGGGCTTGTACGAAGATACGAATCGCAAAGCGCCGTTCGATGCACGAATTAGCTTTTTTGACGAATATATTATAGAATATTGCAATTTCGGCTGCGGATATTTCTTGTTAAAGAAAGTGAAGCAGGCAAGCCGCTTGGAAGAGACGGAAGAAATCGAACAGCTGGAAGACGGAGAGCTGGTAGATAAAGCGGACGAGAAGCAGCCCCGAAGCAAGGATGGCAAACGTCGGGATAAGCGCCGTCCCCGCTCCCGCCGCGGCAAGCCGAAAGAGCAGAAGGACAACAGGGAAAAACAACCTGCGCATATAGAGTAAACAGAGTAAAAACGGGCATGATGGCAGAAAAGGAAATCTGACATGGATGCCCGTTTTTCAGCTACTCTCTTTGTTCATGAGTCATGCCCGTTTTTACTTCATTGAGCATAGGCTCTTCGTTCTCCGCAGGGTTGTCGTGCGTCGGATGTCCTCCGGGATCCTGGCGTGGAATGCCTTCATGCAACGAACGGTATTCATACGCAAACGCGGACTGAGCCTTTTCTCCGGTATCCCACGAACTTTTACCCAGGAACGGGTGCGCGAACGCGGCCGTACCATACGGACCTTCCGGGAATTCTTCCGGATAGCGTGTATGAATCACGCTCTCTTCCGTTTTCAGCGGGCGAAATTGTTCTTCCTTCTTATCCGGCAGAGCTTTTCTCCAAAACAAAAAATCCCCTCCTTCGTGAATAAATAAAGGATAGGGATAGTATCTACTAAAGTATACAGCTTATGCAGAGGAATCAGATGCTTAAATACAGGAACTCCCGCAACTCCTTCGCTTCCGCTTCTGTTATGTTGAACGCTTCTTCCAAATAGCCCGGCTCATCCAGATCTTTCTGGCCGAGAATCGCCATTCGGTGCGTCAGAATGTTGAGTACCAGACTCTTGCCGTAAAAGTTTTTCGTTTTAATGATTGCGATATCGTGGCGGGCTTCTTCACCCATAAAGCTTACGTATCTTGTTTTTGTCTCTTCCGTATGATCATACAGAAACGTCCAGTCTCCGTGTTGTGCCATGTGTTTGCCTCCTGTGAGTTGTATTTACTGCATATGTTAACATGCTTTCGTGGGCGGAATCATCATGTATATGCCGACAATAGTAAAAAGTTTATCAAATGTAATTATATGATAATTGAACAGGGGCGGCAACGTTCAAACGTGTTCCATTTTTCTGTGAAAATCATGAAGAAAGAGGGAGAAGAGGGAGGAAAAAAGATCTAAGGAAGAAAAAGGCCTTCGCCTTTTTCCTCATTGAAATCCTCCCCTCATTCTTTCCTCTCTTTTCCTTCGTACCACAAAAGTCAGCCATCTTTCCCATTATTTTCATGTCGGGGTTGCGGCTCATCGGTCCTGGCGATTTTCTGTTCATATGTATCTGCTTTGAGTCATGGTATACTGTGGTGAGAGGCTGAAATGGTCAAGGAGTGAACAAAATGGAAATGGAGAATATTATGCAGGGTGTAACAATTTTCACTTTGCTTATTCTAACATTCGCGATTACAATTATCGCATCAAAACGAAAAAATAAAAAGAACGGAAAATAGGAGTGGAGCATACGGATGTACCAGGTCAATGTGGAAAAAATCGAAGAGCATTTATCCTATCTTGAGCAAGTTCTCGTCGATATCGCCCCGAAAGTGAAAGAGGGAGCGGGCGCGCCTGCGGACTCGCTGACGGTGCTGGCGCTTGAGCGCGCACTGCATATTGCGCTCGAAACCATAGCCGATGTCGGCAATTACTTAATTGATGGTTTTATTATGCGCGATCCCGGCAGTTATGAAGATATCGTCGATATTCTTGAGGATGAGAGAGTGGTTGATAAAGAGATGGCAGCCGGACTAAAGACAGTGGTTACGATGCGCAAAAAGCTGGTTACAAACTATACAAGTGTGGACAAACAAGAAGTATTTGCCCTGTTGGCTGCCCAGTTTTCCCATCTTGAACAATTTCCGGTACGTGTGCGTGATTATTTGAAGCAGGAGTTGTACTAAAACGATAACATCGTCACTATAGTTTTTATATTATATTGTATAGAAATTTACTTACCTCATAAAATCGGGTACAATATAGAGGAGGAAGGTGAGGGAAGATGAATAAAGACAAATCCTCTTCTACGCGCAATCAAATTTTGCATATGCTGAAGATGAAAGGCTCGATGACAGTGGGCGATATGGCGCAGGAACTGGGCATTACCGAGATGGCTGTGCGTCGCCACCTGAATACGCTGGAGCGGGATAATCTCATCCAGGCGCGCCTGCTGCGCCAGGCGATGGGCCGGCCAACCAATGTGTACTCCCTGTCTGAAGAAGCCGATAATATGTTCCCTAAGAATTATCAGGATTTGACATTGGAATTCCTTAATGATATTGCAGAGCTGCAGGGAGCGCAGATGGTAGAAGCGCTGTTTAAGCTTCGCCAGCAGCGCCAGGAGAATTTGTACCGCGATATTGTGCCTTCCGACAGCAACTTTGAGAAGAAGCTAGAAGCACTTGTGAAGATGCAGAACGAAAAGGGCTACATGGCTGAATTGAAAAAGGATGAAAAAACCGGCAAATATATTTTTGTGGAAACGAATTGCCCGATTTCAACCGTCGCCAAAGAATACACATACGCTTGCAATTGTGAAAAGACGTTGTTCGAGAATGTGCTGAACGCCGAGGTAGAGCAGGAGCAATGCATGGCGACCGGCGGCGATAACTGCGTATACATCATTAACGAAAAAGACGGAAAAGGCGCAAAGGAAACGCGTTAATGCCGAAAAAATGAACAAAGAAACGAACCGCACAGACCTTTATGGACTGTGAGGGTATTTTTTGCGGTATAGACACTTATGCCGCTGCTGACTTTAATGGTGCGAAGGAAAAAAGAGGAAGGGATGAGGAGAGGATTTTAATGGTGAAAAAGGCGAATGCCTTTTTCTTTAATTTAATAAACGTTCTTTCTGCTATACAATATTATACCTTCTTACTCCTTTGCACCTGCATCCTTCAATAACTTCTCAATTTCTGGGAAGTTATTACTTTTAGCGAGGGCGAGTGGAGTTTCGCCGTTATCATTTTTAGCATTGATGTCTGCTTTGGCATCTATAAGGACTTTTACAGCATCGGTTTTTCCTTTTTGACTACCCCAGTGTAACGGAGTTTGACCACTTTCATCTGCTTTATTAACGTCAGCTCCCTTTTCAATAATTTGTTTAATTATTTCAGGATCTCCTACTTTTGTGGCGGCAGTTAATAAGGTACCATACTCAGGCATTTCATAATTAGGTTCTATATCCTCTTTTAAAGCATTAGAAACCGCTTGCTTATCTTCCTTATTTATTGCTGAAAACAATTCTTTATAAAATGATTTCTCATCTTTCATTGTTTCCGGTTGATGAGTAGTTCTTTCTTGTGAACACCCAAATGCTAAGGCACTCACTAAAAAAATGAATAATAAAATAATACCTTTCTTTGCTAACCCTATCTTCTTTTTCATAAAAATCATCTCCAGACTTTTAAAGTTAAACTTTATATAATATATTGAAAATAAGGGAATAAAGACCGATTTGGCCCCCATTCCCGTGAAACAATTATGTTACATTACCATGTTGTATTTCCTTTTCCGATTCCAGTACTAAAAGTCCAAGTCGATCCTGTAGTCGATCTCTTCCCATAATCTGCTGAAAAAGGCGGCCAGAAGAGCCGCCTAACCCAAAAAAGAGAAGAAAGGAATCAAAAACAAGAAAAGGGGCTGTCACCCATCCGTCTATTTAGACTCTGGGTCATCCATCCATTCGTAAGCGTAAGCGAAGAAAACCGCCTGCGAGTTTTCCTTACTGTTAATTTTGTACGGCGGAGGCGGCGATCAGCTTAATGACATCGTCGATGCCGCTCAGTGTACCGCGCTGGAGGACAAGCTCCTGTCCGATACATAGAGCCAGCGTTTCGCCTTTGGCACGCAGCGCCGGATCGGCGATGCTCTCCAGGTCTGAGACGTGCGCCAGGCCGATGACACGGCGCATCATTTTGCAGCCCGCGTAGCCTGCGGCGTCTTTCAGTACATCAAGCAGGTAGGCATCCAGGTATCCCGGTGTTTTCGCATAAGGCTCCTGCGCCTGCTCTTCCCATAAAGTGCGGAATTCAGTTTCAAACACGCGCCATACTTCCGATACTGTCTCCAGCAGATACGCCTGGTACGCTTCGCGCTCCTGCGGGTCCGGCGTATGGCCTTCATGTGCCGCGTAATTGAGCAGCAGGTTAGCAATGACGGCTCCGATATCGAAGCCCATGGGGCCATAATAAGCGAACTCCGGGTCGATGACTTTCGTATCTTGCTCTGTCACCATGATGCTTCCGGTATGTAAATCACCGTGCAGCAATGCCTGACCGAGCGTCATGAATCTTTCTTTTAGCCGGGCAACTTCAAGCTTAAGCTCATCGTTGCTCCAGATGCGCTGGACCGTATTGGTGATGAGCGGATTGTACGCATTGGACGGATCGTCAAGGAACGGGTACGTAAATACAAAATTCTCCGTAATATTGCACAATTCCGGATTGGTAAAGGAAGCGGCTTTCCGCTTCTTCTCAAGCGGGGACATCGCAAGATCTGAAGTCAGGAACAGCGTACGCGCCAGGAATGTTCCGATTTGCTTTGCGAAGTTCGGATAGCGTTTTCTTTCCACCAGCCCTTTGCGCATAATCTCATAATCAGACAGGTCTTCCATGACGATAAGAGCCAAGTCGGTGTCATAGTGATAGACCCGTGGAACGGACCCCGGGCACAGCTCATTTTCCAGAATCAGCGCCTCGCTTTCAATGCGTGCGCGATCCAGCGTAAGCGGCCAGGAATCGCCGATAACGCGGACATAGGGAAGCGCCTGCTTGAAAATAATGCTTTTGCCGGACGGCCCTTCATCTTTGATATGAAACACGAAGTTCAGATTTCCGTCGCCGATTTCACGGCTGACAAGCCGGGCGTCCTGCGGGAACAAGCTCGGAATCTTGCGGGCGTATTCAACGGCCTCTTGTTCGGTAAGTGTGCGGTAAGACATCTCTATTTCCCCTCTCTGTCGGTTTTTCTATCAAATAAAAATAAAAACCCCTCTTTGCATTTGAAAGAGGGGTAGACGATCATCTTAACCTTATCTTTCAGAATGCGAATTCTGCAGGAGTTAGCACCTTACCGCTATAAGGCGGCAGGTTGCCGGGTTTCATCGGGCCAGTCCCTCAACCATCTCTCGATAAGCGTTATTCGTATGTGATTACATTACTAAAAATGTAGAACGCTTTGCTTGATTTGTCAAGCAAATGTAAACAGTCCACTGGTTGAGAAAAATTTTGAAAAAGTAATTGACACTCTCATACAATCCGGGTATGATTAGTTTCATTAAGAATAGTGAAAATAAAACACACTTATCCAGAGAAGGCGGAGGGATTAGGCCCGATGAAGCCCGGCAACCTGCTTGTATCCGTACAGGCAAGGTGCTACTTCCTACAGGACGATGTTCTGAAAGATAAGGATGTGAAGCCAATGCACAGGTACCCTCTTTCAGACATGGAAGAGGTTTTTTATATTTTTTATGTATTAATAATGTTTTTGTCATAAACATGTTCTCATCGAGAGAAGGCGGAGGGACTGGCCCGATGAAGCCCGGCAACCTGCCTGTATTCGTACAGGCAAGGTGCTACTTCCTGCAGGAGAGATCCTGAGAGATGAGAGGCAGCATCCTGTGAACTGAAGCGCCTCTCTTTCAGATGCAAAGAGAGGCGGTTTTCTTTTTTCATATGGTTGTACAACCATATGAAGAGAAGGATGGAGGGATAGAAGATTAGAGCTAGCGGTGGAAAAAAGCGAATGCTTTTTCTCATCTACAACTACCTTCTGTCTTTTTATCTTCTTTCTAAAATTTTTAAATGATAAGGGGAGTTTTTGAGATGAAGAAAAAAGTACAAATCCTTTTCTCTGCGTTCCTGATCGCAATACTGGCAATTGTGTCCAGTGCATGCGGCACGCAGAGTGCAAGCACGGGAGAGCAGAACGGCACGAAAGGCGCAAATGCAGCCGGATCGCTTGCAGGCAAACGAATTGCGCTTGTTATGCAGATGAACCTCGGTACATTTTCTGCTCAATACATAAGCGGGGTGAAAGAGGAAGTTGGAAAGTTTGGCGGACAGGTCACGGTGTTTGCGTCTGACGGAGATTTAGCGCGCATGGCGGCCAATGTAGATGCAGCCATTAATCAGAAGTTTGATGCCATTCTTATCGACCACGGCACACCTGAAGCGCTGCAGAATGGTGTTCAAAAGGCTGTGTCAAAAAATATTCCTGTTGTGGTATTTGATGCTAATATAAAGGTTCCGGGCGTTACTGTTCTTCAGCAAGACGATCAGGAGATGGCCAGGTCCGTGCTTGATAAGCTGGCGAAAGACAGTGGCGGCAAAGCGAATATCGTTAAAATTTGGGTAGCGGGATTTGCTCCGATGGAACGTCGCCAGGTGGCGTATGAGGAGTTCATGAAGAACAATCCGGGAATCAAAGAAGTAGCGGCATTCGGATCGGCTACGGCCAATACGGCGCTAGATACACAGGCGCAGATGGAAGCCGTGTTAAAGAAGTATCCGAATAAAGGCGATATTACTGCAGTATTCGCTGCCTGGGATGAATTCGCAAAAGGCGCAACCCGGGCAATTGAACAGGCTGGCCGTACGGAGATTAAAGTCTACGGTATTGATATGAGCGACGAGGACTTGCAGATGATTCAAAATCCGAAGGGACCCTGGGTAGCCTCCGCGGCCGTAGATCCAAAAGATATCGGCCGGGTTCAAGTACGCTATGCATACCAGAAGTTGCATGGCGATAAAACCCCGGACAACGTTGTGCTGAAGCCAGTACTCGTAACGAGAGAGCAACTGCCTGCTGAAAAAGTGACGACTGATACGTTGAGCAAGCATATTAAAGATTGGGGCTCAAGCCAGCAGGGCATTGTTGATTGGATGAAGAAGTAAGCTGTTTTCCCACCGGTTCGGGCGATCCGGTGGGCTTTTATCTGAACGAAGGAAGAAATGGAGGAGAACCGTATGGCACAGACGGCCGTAGAGCTGCGCATGCAGAATATAAACAAATCGTTCGCCGGAGTGCATGCGCTTAAACGTGTAGACTTTGCCGTGCGCGGCGGAGAGATTCACGCGCTGCTCGGAGCGAACGGAGCCGGAAAGAGTACGCTGATGAAGATTCTGTCCGGCGCGTACCGGGCGGACGGCGGAACCATTCAATTAGACGGGCGGACGCTTGCCATCGCAAGCCCGGCTGACGCGAAGGAAGCGGGGATCCACTGCGTATATCAGGAGGTGGATACGGCGCTCGTTCCGTCGCTTACCGTATGCGAGAACATTCTGCTGGATCGGAAACCGGGAAAGGGAGGCGCGCGCTGGATACGCTGGAACTCGCTGTACCGGGAAGCAGAAGCGATTCTACGAGACATTGGCTATGAGATTCCGGTAAAGGAAAAAGTGGAAAACCTTACCCTTTCAGAAAAACAGATTGTCCTTATTGCCAGAGCCGTATCCCAGCAGGCCAAATGCGTAATTTTCGATGAACCGACCGCTCCGCTGAGCATAGAAGAAGCGGAACGGTTATTTGAAGTAATGAAGCGTCTCAAGATGGGTGGTGTGGCCTGTATTTTCATCTCGCACCGCCTGCCGGAAATCATGGCTGTATGCGATCGGGTCACGGTGATGCGGGACGGGCGCCACGTGTGGACGAAAAGGACGGAAGAGATTGAGATTCCGCATATTGTTGAAGCGATGCTGGGCAAGTCGTTTCAGGAGGAGTACCCGAAGGTTGCTGCCAGGATTGGTGAAACGCTGCTTGAGGTGCGCGGCGTGCGCCGGGGCGTGAAAGTGCGCGGCGTTGATTTTCATGTGCGCAGTGGTGAAGTCGTCGGTATTGTCGGTCTGGTGGGTGCAGGCAAGACGGAGCTGTCCCGTCTGCTGTTCGGCGCGGATGTGATGGAAGGCGGGGAAATTGTGCTGGGTGGACGGAGTGTACAGCTGCGCGAGCCGCGGGATGCGGTCCGGGCCGGAATGGTCCTCGTGCCCGAGGAGCGGCGCAAGGAAGGAATTCTGGTTGAGGAAAGCGTGCGAAGCAACTTAACGCTGCCTATCCTGAAGAAATTTACCGCAGGCGGATTTATCCGCCGCCGTGAAGAGAAGGAACACGCGCAGCATATGATCCGTGAACTGGGGATCAAGACACCGGATGAGGAAGAAGCGGTCGGTTATTTAAGCGGCGGCAACCAGCAGAAAGTCGTTATCGGCAAATGGCTGGCGACGGAGGCCGATGTGTTCTTGTTTGATGAGCCGACAAAAGGGGTCGACATCGGTGCGAAACGAGACATTTTTACATTAATTGGCCGCCTTGTGCAGGCAGGAAAGGGGATTGTGTATCTTTCCTGCGAGATTTCCGAAATCATCGGTATCTCCGACCGTGTATTAGTTATGTGCGACGGTCGGATTGTGAAGGAGTTAACCGGCAGCGAAGTAACATCAGAGAACATCTTACTGTATGCGAGCGGGGGAGAAAGCCATGAAGAAAAATAAAGTACTGGATTTTTCATATAGGTACGGAGCTATCTTTGTCATTATTGCAGTCATTGTATTTTTTAGTATCGTAAACCCGAATTTCTTAACGTATGATAACATTACAGACATTCTGCGCTACATTTCTATTGTAACTCTGGTAGCCATCGGCGTTACGTTTTCATTAATTGTGGACGGGTTCGATTTATCCGTCGGCTCTACTGTTTCGCTGACAACCGTAGTAACGGCGTCACTTATGGTATGGTATCAGATGCCGCTCGTGCTGGTTATTGTCATTCCGCTGCTGCTTGGTGTCGTTATCGGACTGGTCAACGCATTTCTTATTGTGAAAATCCGCATTCCGGATTTGCTGGCGACGCTCAGCATGCTGTATATTATCGCGGGTGCGCATAAGACCTATACACAGGGGTTCTCCATTTACAACAACATGCCGATGCCGGATGGCACAACGGCAAAAGGTATACTGAGCGAGGCGTTTCTATGGATTGGCCAGGGCCGAGTGCTCGGCATTCCG
>NZ_DFMZ01000055.1:2584-18867 GCF_002375825.1 Aneurinibacillus sp. UBA3580 | reverse complement strand
CATTCCGGTTCCGGTCATCATCATGCTCATCGCAGTTGCTGTGGTGCATATCTTCCTGAATTATACGCGTGGCGGGCGACTGCTCTATATCACCGGGGGAAATCAGGAAGCTGCGCGGTTGAGCGGAATCTCCATTTATAGGGTGCGCACGATTGCGTATGTACTCTCCGGCGTGTTTGCCGCACTGGCAGGGATTATCTTTACCGCTCGTGTCGGCTCGGGACAGGTGGATGCGGGTTCTCCGCTGCTCATGGAGGCGGTAGCGGCTGCGTTCGTCGGCTTTTCCGTGCTGGGAGCGGGCAAGCCGAATGTCATCGGTACATTCCTTGGCGCGTTTCTTATCGGTATCTTACTGAACGGTTTGACGATGCTGAACCTTCCCTACTATGCGTTCGATATCGTAAAAGGTGCAGTGCTGATATTCGCGCTGTCTATGACATACTTGCACATGTACCGCCGAAAATCGTAATCTGTCCTTACTCTGTTCAATTTGTGATATGATCGAAGGGAATAGAGACAATGATGGATAGGATATGAGGAGGCATACAATGACAGAGCGCACATATAAGGGATATTTGCTTGATTTGGACGGCACGGTTTACCGGGGCGGAGAAGTGATTCCGGAAGCCGTTACGTTTATCGAGACATTGAAAAAGCGAAATATCCCGTATTTGTACGTCACGAACAATTCCTCGCTGACACCGGAACAGTTGGCGGGGAAGTTACGGAAAATGGGGCTTGATGCTTCCCCGGAAGATTTCTTTACTTCGAGCATGGCCGTAGCGGAAACGATTGAGAAAATGGAGCGCCAGGAAGAAACGGGTGGCCCGGTAACGGTACTCGCTATCGGGGAGAGAGGATTGAAAACGGCGCTCGAAGGTGCAGGCTATAGCATCGTGGAGAAAGCCCCTGCTTCTTATGTGGTAGTCGGCATCGATCGTGAGTTCAGCTACGAGAAGATGAAGCAGGCGACGCTGGCAATCTACGGCGGTGCCCGTTTCCTGTCAACGAATTGCGACCGGGCGATTCCGACGGAGGAAGGCCTTGTGCCGGGGAACGGATCACTCACTGCTTCGATCGCATACGCAACGCGGACAGAGCCGCTGTATGTCGGTAAACCGGAAGAGACAATCATCAAGCTGGCGCTTGAGCGCCTCGGACTCCGTGCGGATGAAGTTTTGCTTATCGGCGACAATTTGGAAACCGATATTGCCGCCGGAGAGAGCAGCGGGGTTGATACGCTGCTGGTATACAGCGGATTCAGCCAGGAGTCCGATGTAGAGAAGGCGGCGGTGAAGCCGACATATACGGCACGCAGTCTGGCCGACTGGAACGTGTGAGTGGATAAAGAGAAAGACGGCAGCCGATTGCTCATATCGGATCTGCCGTCTTTCTTATTTTGTTCCAAAACGGCTATGGGCCAGCCGACTGGAAGCCGCAGCTGCAATCGCGCCCACGATATCGTCAAGGAAGGTGTGTACGTTTCCTTTATCTTTCTTTTTTTGATGGGATTCCTTTTTCTGATTTAAATCTTTTAAAATGCCGGGTTTTACTTTGTCGACGTATCCGTAGTTTGTGAATCCAATGCTGCCGTAAACGTTGACGATTGACAGGGCGAGAACTTCATCGATGCCATATAACCCCTCGTCCTGCTCCATCATTTCCTGCAACGGCTCCATCAGCATTCCTTTTTCAGCCAGAATGTCGAGCTGAATGCCGGTGATGATAGCGTTTTGAATTTCGCGTTTCTCAAGCACTTTTCTGATATTATATTCACAGGTCTCGCTGGATAAATCGGGAAAGTACGGTTTTTGCAAATACATGACCAATTCAACCAGATGGTCCATGGTCACTCCGCGCTCTTTCAGTAAGCGGTAGGCGGTTTCACGCACTTTTTCGTCTCGAACGGCATAATCCATGTTGCTCATTAGCTTCGCTCCCTTTTGTAAAATTTATGGGAAGATGCACTTACTGTTCCCGCCTCATTTTATATTTATTAAGTACGTCTTTGCCACCGGTAACCTCCAATACGGTGCCGGTGATAAAATCGGACGCTTCGCTGCAGAAGAATGCGATTGTCCGCGCGATGTCTTCCCCGGTTCCCGGGCGTCCCACCGGTGTATCAGGATCGCTCAGGGAACGTACGTCAGCGATATGTTTTTCCTTATCTTCCCCTATAATATCGCCCGGGCAAACCATGTTAGCGGTAATTCCGTGTTCCGCTTCCTCAAGCGCAATCGTGCGCGTCAGCGAGACAAGACCGGTTTTGGCGGCGGCGAATGCCGAACGGTACATCCAGCCGGGGGCGGTCTGCGCTTTCTCGAAGCCGATGGTGACAATACGTCCCCATTTGCTGCGGCGCATATGCGGAATTGTGGCCCGACATAAGTAGAAGGCGCTGGATAAATTGCCTTCTATCATATCGTGCCATTCGTCGAGGCTATAATCGGCGAGTTTTTTTCTTTTTTTTATGTAAGGACCGGCATTCAGCACAAGAATATCAAGATGCTCCCATGAGGAAATCAGCGTGTCGATCATCCTCTCGGCTTCTTCTGCACGGCTAACGTCTGCCTGCAGCAGCAGTACGCTGATGCCGTACCGTTCCTCCAATTCTTGCCGTAGCCTATCCGCTTCCGCAGCGCTGGAACGGTAATTGAGCGCGATATGAATGCCCTGCGCGGCGAGTTCGTGGGCAATGCGGACGCCAAGGCCTTTGGCACTTCCTGTAATCAGGGCCGTACGGTTGCGTTTCAAAAAACCATCCCTTCCTGCTTGGAATGTTTGATTAGCCTTTATTTAATTGTATATTAAGGTTATCAATGAAAGAAAGTATTGAACGTGTGAAAGTGTGGTGGAAGGTCATGACATATTATTTTTATGACAGAAGTGGACAGTTTATTTCTCTTACATTTGACCGGGAGCGTTTCCGGACAGATGCTCGGCATGTGCTCGTTTGGGCGTTTGCCGATGAGGCGGGCGAGAAGATTGTGCTGACACGCCATGGAAATAGAGGATGGGAAGTGCCGGGCGGCAAGGTGGAGATGGGGGAAACACCGGAGGAGGCGGCACATCGGGAATTGTTTGAAGAAACGGGCATAAGGGCAGCGGAATTGCATTGGATTGGACAATACATCATTTATCCGGAGTCTGGTAAAGGTTTGGTAGTGAAAAACATTTATGTCGGTATGGCGAGAGATTGGAATGACATTCCTGCGGGCTTTGAGACGTTGGAGCGGGGGATTTTCCCCGTATCGCTTATTCCGTTTCGCCTGAGTATGAGTCCGTTTATTCAGGATAATGTTTTTCCGCTATGCCGTGCATACATAGCCAAACACCTGCGGGAATGGCATGGTGTGAGGAAATAAAAAAGCGGTCCGTATGAGAAGGACCGCTTCTTATAGATTAGGTGTGCAGCGCTTCCCGGACTTTTCTCCGGGCAAGCGCTTTTTCGCGCAACTGTTCTCGGTGTTCAATGCGGTGTATCTGCCACATGCACCAGCTTGTAAACCCAAGTACCATCAACACACCGAGCACGACCCCTTCCCAGCCCATCCACTTGTAGAAGAAACCGAGGAAGAAGCTGCCAAGACTGCCGCCCAGATAATATGAAAGCAAGTACAGACTGGATGCGCTCGCTTTGGCAAATGCTGCATGGCGGCTAACCCAGGAGCTGGCCGCCGAGTGTGCGAAGAAGAACCCAAAGCTGGTCAGCAGCAGGCCGCCTCCGATTATCCATAAACTGTGCATGAGCGTGGCAAGTACACCGATCATCATTAAACCTATACCTATAGCGATACACCATGACTGGGGTATTTTGCGTGCCGCGCGTCCAGACAGTGTAGAGCTAATGGTCCCTGCCAGATACGTCAGAAACAGCATACTGACAATCGATGTAGGGAGATGAAACGGGGCGCCCTGAAGCAGATAAGTAATGTAGTTGTACTCGCCGATAAATACGAAGAACAGCAGTCCGCCAATCAGATAGGCGTATAAAAGCGTCCTGTTTTTCAGGTGGCGGGTAAAGTCGCCGGTCGCGGCTTTCCAGTCCAGGCGCTTTGGTTGAAAATGCTGTGAGCGGGGCAGCAGCCAGATAAATACAATCAAGCACAGCAGGCTTACAATTCCCATGGCAATAAATGCGCCGTGCCAGCCGATCCAATCGGTGGCAAATCCGCTGATGAGACGGCCGGACAGCCCGCCTATCGTATTGCCGCTGATATAGATGCCGATGGCAATGGTGAGTGCCTTTGTATCGAATTCTTCGCCGATATAAGCGATTGCAATCGCCGGAAGGCCTGCCAGGAAAAAGCCCTGCAGAACACGAAGCAATAAGAGCGTCTTAAATCCCGGAACGAAAGCGATAAGAAGCGTAATAACCGTCACGCACAACATCGTAATAAACATGACATTTTTTCGACCAATAGCGTCTGACAGCGGACCGTAAAACAGAAGAGACACGGCCAGCGCAAAAATTGTCAATGAGACGGACAGGCTCGATATTACCGGCGAAAGATGAAATTCTTCTGTAAACAGTGGAAGTAAAGGCTGTGGAAAATAAATGTTGGCAAACACAAGAAATGAAGCAATGCCAAGCGCTAGAGACGCCCGCCAGAACGGTTTGGTCCCTGCTTCAATCATGGTGATCATCTTCTTTCTTTATGAGAAGTTTTCTTGATTTGATGATAGCACCCTGCTATAAGTAAATAAAATATATTATTTTTATGACAATGATAACTTTAAGTTATGGTGATGGGATATGGAATTTCGGCAGCTGGAATTTTTTGTGGAGGTAGCCCGGCAACGCAGCTTTACGAAGGCGGCAGAGGAGTTGCTGGTGGCTCAGCCGGCCATCAGCAAAAGCATGAAGAAGCTGGAGCAGGAAGTTGGTCTTTTGCTGTTTAACCGGGCAGAGCGCAGAGTAGCGCTGACTGCAGAAGGAGAAGTATTTCTCAAACACGCGGAGCTGATTCTCGACCAGGTGGCGCGCGCGAAAGCGGAGATGGAAGAACTGAGCGGGCTGAAGAAAGGAGAGGTGCGAATCGGACTGCCTTCCATGGTCGGAACGTATTATTTTCCAGGATTGATCATTGATTTTAAAAAGATGTATCCTGACCTGCAGATTACCGTATACGAGCAGGGGGTAGTAAAAATTCGGCAGATGCTGGTGGATGGGGAGATTGATATGGGTGTAGTACTTGAGGATGATGCCACAGATGAAGTCGAAGTGCTGCCGTTTCTTAAGGAAGAGATGATCGTGTGCGTACCAGATTCCCATCCGTTTGCGGATCGTGACGCTGTTTCGTATGAGGAACTGACGAAAGAATCGCTTATTCTGTTTAAAGAAGGATATTTTCAACGGGAAATTATTGCACGGGCAAGCCGGATGTCGGGCATGCCGTTGAATGTTACGTTTGAGACAAACCAGATTTCATTGATTAAGTCGCTGGTGGCAAGAAAGCTCGGCGTTACGCTGTTCTTGCGCATGGTCATTGCGGACGATCCGCACCTTGTTTCGGTTTCGCTCGACCCACCAGTATACCTGCGGCTTGGGGTGGCATGGAATAAAAACGCTTATTTATCCAGGGCGAATCAAGCGTTTCTTTCCTTCTTAATGAATCGAATTCGCGGATGAAAGGAAAGATATAAGAAAAACACGCGGGCGTTGCCGCTCGTCCGTGAAAAAACCGGAAGCTTACAGCTTCCGGTTTTATATGACAGCGATTAGAAAACTTGTTGTACCTCAGTAATTCCTTCGACTTCCTCGATGAGTGCGCGCTCGATGCCCGCTTTTAGTGTAATGGTCGAGCTAGGGCAGCTGCCGCACGCGCCGTGCAGGCGAAGCTGAACCACACCTTCATCTGTTACGTCAACCAATTCGCAGTCTCCGCCATCGCGCTGCAGGAACGGACGCAGTTTATCTAAAACCTCTTGTACTTCTTCAAACTTTTTCGTGTCTGACATAAGGTTCATTCACTCCTTTCCAACATATTAATATTATATTACCCTTTTGTTGAGAAATCTATGGTTTTTCCCAGATTGAGTGCTTTGATGTTCAAAAAACTTATAAAACAAAGTTGTTTGCTTGGTTATATTTTAGATATAATTTGTGTTATAATATGATGGCTCATAAGACATAATCATTCTGCGTCGAAAGGAAGAATAGTATGCAGGTTTATAGGAATATAAAGGAACTTATCGGAAACACGCCTATCGTGGAAATTACTTCTTTTGATTTGCCGGAAGGCGTGCGTTTATTCGCAAAGTTAGAGTACTTTAATCCTGGTGGAAGCGTGAAAGATCGACTGGGTATCGAGCTTATTCGCGATGCCGAAGAGCGCGGCGTATTGAAGCCGGGCGGTACGATTATTGAGCCGACCGCAGGTAATACGGGCATTGGCCTGGCGCTGGCGGCAGTAGGCACGGGATACCGGGTTATTTTTGTTGTGCCCGAAAAATTCTCTGAAGAGAAGCAGGAACTTATGCGCGCGTTGGGCGCCGAAGTGGTAAATACGCCTACAGATAAAGGCATCAAAGGCGCCATTGAAAAGGCGAAGCAGCTTGAACAGGAAATCGAAGGCGCTTTCTGCCCGCAGCAATTCAGCAATCCGGCTAATCCAGCCGCCCATTATAAAACAACCGGCCCGGAAATCTGGAGCCAAATGGAAGGCAATGTCGATGTATTTGTGGCAGGTGCCGGATCCGGTGGTACATTCATGGGAACGGCCCGTTATCTAAAAGAAAAAAATCCGCATATTAAAACTGTCATCGTCGAACCGGAAGGCTCCATTCTAAATGGGGGCGAGCCGGGTCCGCACAAAACGGAAGGAATCGGCATGGAGTTCCTGCCGGAGTTTATGGAGCCGAGCTATTTCGATGCCATTCATACGGTAGATGATGTAGACGCGTTCCGCTGGGTGAAGGAGTTGGCGGCGAAGGAAGGCATGCTGGTCGGCAGCTCCGCAGGTGCAGCGATGCATGCCGCGATGAAAGAGGCACAGCAGGCGAAACCGGGCACCAATATTGTTACGATCTTTGCTGACAGCAGCGAACGGTATCTAAGCAAGAAAATTTACCAGGGAGGGATCTAAGCGATGAGAATGAAGACAAAATTGATTCATGGCGGTATAGACGGCGATCCGTTAACAGGGGCGGTTAATGTTCCGATTTACCAGGTTAGTACGTATAAGCAGGAGGGTGTCGGGAAACACAAAGGGTATGAGTATTCCCGTACAGGTAATCCGACTCGCCATGCAGTAGAGAGCTACATTGCCGATATTGAAGGCGGTGTGCGCGGTTTTGCATTCGCTTCCGGCATGGCGGCGCTTTCTACGATTGTGATGTTGTTCGACGCGGGCGATCACTTCGTAGTGGGTGACGATGTATACGGGGGAACATTCCGTGTATTGAGCAAGGTATTTAACCGTTTTGGCGTTGAAGTGACATTTGTAGATACGGGAGACGTGGAAGCGATTAAGGCTGCTATCCGGCCCAATACAAAAGCGGTCCTACTGGAATCGCCAAGCAACCCGCTGTTGAAAGTAACGGATATTGCCGCTGTTGCGGAAGTTACGAAAGAAAAAGGACTCTTGCTTGTGGTCGATAATACATTTATGACCCCATACTGGCAGAATCCGCTGGAGCTGGGTGCAGATATCGTGTTCCACAGCGCAACAAAGTATCTGGGCGGCCATAGCGACGTAGTAGCCGGGCTTGTCGTAGTGAAGGATGAGGAATTGGGCGAGCGCATGCATTTTGTACAGAATTCCGTCGGTGCGGTGCTCGGACCGCAGGATTCATACTACCTGCTGCGCGGCATGAAGACGCTTGGCGTCCGCATGGAAGAGCACGAAGCCAATGCGCGCCGCATTGCGGAATGGCTGTCCCAGCGTGAAGATGTCAAAAAAGTATTCTATCCGGGTCTGAAAAACCATCCGGGTTATGATATTGCGGCCAAACAAGCACGCGGATTCGGCGGTATGATTTCATTTGATGTGGGAAGCTTAGAGAGGGCAAATCAAGTATTGTCCCGCGTAAAAATCTTTACGCTGGCGGAAAGCCTGGGTGCGGTCGAAAGTCTGATTTCTGTTCCGGCTCAGATGACTCACGCTTCTATCCCGGCGGAGCGCCGCGCAGAATTGGGCATTACAGACGGTCTTATTCGTATCTCCGTTGGTATTGAAGATGTGGAAGACCTGATTGAAGATCTGGAGCAGGCCCTGGCATAAGGGGGTTCATGCTATGGAGATTCTTGTTTTCGGGGCGGAGCAGCTCTGCGCAAGCTGTGTGAACCTTCCGTCGGCCAAAGATACGGCAGAATGGCTTCAGGCGGCGCTTGAGAGAAAATACGGCTCAGGCATTGCCGTCCGGTATGTCGATATCGACCAGCCGCTTGAAGGCATGGAGGCCGATTTTGCGGCACGCATTCATGCCGAAGAATTCTGGTATCCCCTGGTTGTTCTGCAGGGACAGGTCATTGGAGAGGGGAATCCGAAGCTTAAAGACATTCAACAAGCGATTGAAAACATAAGGTTAGGATGATTCATTATGCGGCCTATGGTCGAATTTTGCGTCAGCAATCTATCACTCGGATCCGGAACAGTAAAGAAAATTTTAGAAGAAGAAAACGAGGTCGACGTGCTGGAGTATGGCTGCCTAGGTAACTGTGGCCAATGCTTTGTCCAGCCGTACGCGCTGGTAAACGGTACGTTGATTTCCGGCAAGGATGCTGAGGAACTGCTTGCAGCGATTAAAGCGCAAATCGAGCAGGCAAAAGCTGAAGATGAAGCCTGGCGCGAACTTGGATTTTAAACATAAATGGCTGGAAGAGTCAGGAAGAGGAAATATTCTCACTTCCGTCACTTCCCGGCCATTTTTTTATGTCATATTTGTGAAAATATTCACAAATAAAACCGCATCATCAGGAAAAGATGTACAATACAGGTGAAGCCAGATAATACATCCAAGAATGAAATGATAGGCACCCTATAAAAAGGAGAGGAAAAGTCATGATGGTTACATGGCTCAGAGAAAGCAAATGGTCGGCAGGCATATTGGCTTTATTACGCGTATGGTTAGGTTATACGTGGATAACTTCAGGATGGGGGAAAATCACGGAGGGCTTTCAAAGCGCCGGATTCCTGAAAGGCGCGGTAGCGAAAGCGACAGGGGATCATCCGGCGGTACAAAGCTGGTGGGCAAGCTTCATCGAAGGGTTTGCGCTTCCGAATTCCGCTTTCTTCGATATCCTGATTCCGTGGGGAGAATTTCTGGTAGGGATCGCATTAATTGCCGGATTACTCACTACTTTTGCAGGTTTGATGGGAATTGTTATGAATTTCGCATTTTTGTTCAGCGGAACAACCAGTATTAACCCGCAGATGGTTCTTTTCACCTTTTTCCTTCTTGTAGCCGGCCGCAACGCAGGACGTTACGGTTTAGATGCCTATGTGCTTCCTTTCCTGGATAAATGGTTTCATCGGGAACATGAGATGACGATTCATAAAGGGAAAAGTAAAGCTTCATAGACGAGCTTAGCCGCCATAAACTGAACATGCCGGTGGATGAGATGGTCAGATTGCGAGATCAGGGACAGGAAGGGGTCTGGGAAGGTAATGAAAAAACACCAACAAATTTGTTGGTGTTTTTTCTATAGAGGTTAGAAGTAAGAAGTTTGAAAAAGGGTTTCGCCTTCTTCTTCCCTGAAATCCAGCCTCATTAAGGATAGAAAGATAGTTGTTTTCTAAATTAATACTCTTTAATGATATTATAGAATGTATCACGCTCTACAGGTTGTTTGCCTGCGCCTTTTACAAGCCAGATGAGCTCGTCGCGTGTCAGCGCCGATTGCGTCAGCGCTCCTGCCGCGTGGCTAATGCGCTCTTCTACCAGTGTGCCGTGTACATCGGAAGATCCGAAGTTTAGCGCCATCTGAGTCAGCTGAGTACCAATGTTAATGAAGTACGCTTTAATGTGCGGGAAGTTATCCAGCATCAGGCGGCTGATCGCCATTGTTTTCATGTCATCGAATGCGGAAGTGCGGCGTTTAATCGAAGCGGTCGCTTTCTTCGGTTGAACCGCCAGCGGGATGAATACCATAAATCCGTTTGTTTCGTCCTGTAGTTCGCGAAGGCGGAGCATGTGAATAAGGCGCTCTTCCAGTTTTTCGATTGAGCCGTACAGCATCGTCGCATGCGTTTTAAGGCCAAGCTTGTGTGCAATACGGTGCACGTTCAGCCATTCGTCTGTACTTGCTTTTTCCGGACTCATTTTCAGGCGGTATTCCTCCGTGAGAATTTCCGCACCTCCACCCGGCAGCGTATCGAGGCCAGCTTTGATCAGCTCCTTTAGTACTTCCTCTTCCGTCATGCCGGTCATTTGCGCGAAGAAGACAATTTCTGCACCGGTGTACGCCTTGATGGTCACATTCGGATAATGCTTCTTCAGTGTACGGATTGTATCTATGTAATATTCGAATGGCACGGTATGATTATGTCCGCCGACAATGTGGAATTCGCGCAGGGAAGGCGACATACCTTTCTCCACATAGGCCAGCAAATCTTCTTCGTTCATTGTATATGCGCCTTCTTCGCCCGGGTCCCGGCGGAAGCCGCAGAATTTACAGTGTGCTTCGCATACGTTGGTCGGGTTGATGTACATGTTTTCGATGAAGTACACCTTGTTGCCGTTTTTGCGAAGATTAACATAGTTAGCCATCTGTCCGATGGTCAGCAAATCATTGGAGTTGTACAGTGTCATGCCATCTTCTAGCGTTAGGCGTTCACCGTTTTCCACCTTTTCGATAATGGGCAGCAGGGCTTCGTCCTGGATGAATGGTTTGGTAAATACGCTCATGTTTTTTCCCCCTTAGGTAAAACTAATCAAGCACGCGCAGTATGTTATATTAGGTAATTATATTCATAATAACGTCCCCTTTTGGGGATTGTAATGCAAAACCATTCTCTCATTATAGAATTAATTTATCGATCCAACAAGAGAAGAACCCTATATCCTTATGTTAAATAAGTAAACTTTTTTGTATAATAATGTGAGTAACCTTGAGACAAACGAAAATTTCTAGTATAATTTTGATACAGAGAGGATTGCATGTACAGTCCTGTAAGGAGGGAATTCATAATGATTAGCCTTACTGAAAATGCAAGCAAGAAGATTAAAGAAATGATTGCCAGTGAAAATAACGATAACTTATTCCTGCGTCTTGGCGTGCGCCCTGGCGGCTGCAGCGGCTTTTCTTACGGCATGGGCTTTGACGATGAAGCGCAAGAAGGCGATGTTTTTTTCGATACGGACGGTGTAAAAGTGGTTGTGCATAAGGACAACATCCGTTTTCTGGACGGTGTAAAGATTGACTATAAAGAATCGATGATGGGCGGCGGGTTTACCATTGATAATCCGAACGCGGTAGCATCTTGCGGCTGCGGCTCTTCGTTCCGCACGAAAGAAGAGGCCGGCGCGCCTAGCGAATGTTAATCGTTTTGACCCGTCATATCAACATTTTTAAACGTTTGTAGGCTTCGTTGATCTGAACGCTGCCTGCTCGTTAGCATAACGGGACTGTTTTACGAAGAACCATGCTATAATCGGTGAGTAACGTTCCTGAATAGGAACAATAATAACCGTAGAATAGCGCAATAAGGGACGTGAATAACGCCTCCTGTTTGTGGATATCTAAAAGAATCCATAGACGGGAGGTCTTTTATTTTGATGCTATTATAATTTTTAAGAAAGCGGATAAGTGGCCGGGAAACGGGGTATGTTAAAAAATGGAACGGTTATGTTTTACATGCAGTGAAAACCAAACAAACAGGAGGAAGTAATAATGAAAAAGATCATATACGGCATTGTAGCCGTTGTCATTCTCGCTTCCGGCATCGCCTATGGAAATTCAAAGCTTGGGACAACCTCCACTTCTCCCGTGTCTGAACCGGCCCAAATACAAACGGAAGCGAAGCGGATACCGATTGGCGAACATAAATTACCGCCGCTCCCGTATGCATATAATGCGCTTGAACCATACATCGATGAGCAGACAATGCGCCTCCACCATGACATTCACCATAAGGCGTATGTAGACGGACTAAACAAAGCGGAGAAAGAGATGCAAAAAGCACGGGAAACCGGGAGCTATGATCTGATCAAGCACTGGGAGCGGGAAGCGGCGTTTAATGGCTCAGGGCACTATCTTCACACTATTTTCTGGAATAATATGAAGCCGAAGGGCGGGGGACCGGCTACGGGATCCATTGCAGAAGAAATCAATACAACTTTCGGTAGCTTCGATAAATTCAAATCGCACTTCTCTGCGGCGGCCGAAAAAGTAGAAGGCTCCGGCTGGGCCCTGCTCGTCTACAGTCCTCAGGCTGGCCGGTTGGAAATTTTGCAGGCTGAAAAGCATCAGAATCTGACTCAGCAGGGCGTCATTCCGCTACTTGTGCTGGATGTATGGGAACATGCGTATTACCTGAGGTACAATAACAAACGGGGCGATTATATCAAGGCATGGTGGAATGTAGTCAATTGGGATGACGTGAATAAAAGATATGCGGAGGCCAAGAAACTAAAATAAAAAATACCCGGACCGCGTTGAAGTGTCCGGGTGTTTTCTTGCGCCAGTTTATTTAGTGCCAAAGTGTTTTACGGGCACGGTATCTCTTCCACCGCCCGGGTGATTTGCAGACCGCAGTTTGAACAACTGAAAATATGCATACATTCATGGGCCAGTTGATCGAGATAGCCGTTCGTCATCGCCACATCGCCCCATTCCCGGTACGGACTATACGGATCGTAAAACGATTCCAGCTTTCCTGCATCCTCCATTAGATGATTGCAGGAGGGGCAGATATGCTGCATGTGCGTCAGTCCATTACAAATTGGGCACATGGACACCGCACTTCCCCCTTTCGCTAATTTCTTCGGTTTAGCAAATTCGCGTATAATGCGTAACTGGCTAGAATGCCGAAAGAAAGGATGGCGGCTAAAAGCCCGGCCACTGGATTGTTACTGCCATAATACAGCATTAGCGGAATACCAACGGTCAAGGCGATAACCACCAGCATATACAGCGTGTAAATTGCGCTTCGCGCCATACAGTCTCACATCCCTTTTTCTGTGAAAATCGTGAGGAAAGAAGGGGAGGGTAAAGGAAATAAGATCCGGAGAAGAAAAAGGCCTTCGCCTTTTTCTTCATTGAAATCATCTTCTTATTTTTTCCTCTCTTTTCCTTCGTCCTACAAAAGTCAGCCTCTTTCCCATCATTTTCATGACGGGGCTGCGGCTAACCAGTCATGGTGTTTTTCTTAGAGTCTGCAAGGCGGGCGGGCTGTATACGTGGAAAAGAAAAAGCCCGCAAAATTGCGGACTCTCCCGTCTATATTACATTTTCAGGCTGGAGCTATGGGCCGGTTGAACTTTTGCGGCGGGGTCCATATAGGACTTGGCATTATTGACAGCGGTTGGCGCCTCGCCGAAGCCGACGGCAATCAGCTTAATCTTGCCGGGGTATGTCGTAACATCACCGGCTGCATAGATGCCCGGAATGTTTGTTTCCATTTTGGAGTTAACAATAATGGAGCCTTTATCCAGCTCAAGACCCCAGTCTTTAATCGGACCGAGGGAAGAAATAAAGCCGAAGTTCACGATGACGGCATCAACTTCCTCGGTAATCAACTCTTCGGTTTTGCTGTTGCGCAGCGTCACCTTTTCAATTTTGTCTTCGCCGTGCAGTGCGTGCGGTTCAAACGGGGTCAATACATTTACCTTTGACTTCATGAGGTTTTCTACGCTGTGTTCATGCGCCCGGAACTTGTCCCGGCGGTGCACAATCGTTACCTTCTCTGCAATCGGCTCCAGCATAAGAGCCCAATCGACTGCGGAATCTCCGCCGCCGAATACGACCACTTTCTGATCGGCGAACTTATTTAAGTCATCGACAAAATAGTGGAGATTCGATTTCTCGAATTTCTCTGCACCGGCAAGCTCGAGCCTGCGTGGTTCAAATGCTCCCACCCCTGCGGTAATGATGACGGTACGGGAATAATGAATGCCTTTATCTGTCGTAATCTCAAATACGTCTTCTTTCTTTTCCACGTTCATGACTTTTTCTTCAAGGCAGATTTCTGTTTCGAAGTGGGACACTTGTTCTTTTAAGCGATCAATGAGCTCTTGAGCACGGATTTTCGGGAAGCCCGCCACGTCATAAATGTATTTCTCCGGATACAATGCGGAAAGTTGTCCGCCGAGCTGCGGCATGCTTTCAATTACTTTGCAGCTCGACTGCCGCATTCCCGCATAGAATGCGGTGAAAAGACCGGCCGGGCCGCCTCCGACAACCGTAATTTCATATACCTTCTCATCCCTTATAAGACCCATTCTTTCTACACCTCCGCAAATTAAGAAACCAGCAATTCTTTTTTATTATAATGGGGTAAGAAAATATTGAAAAGAAAAAGAATAGAAAGAAACATTATAAAATGCGAATAATTTATGATTGACGAATCCTAAATATTCGTTTTACAATCAAACACGTAAGTCGGCCCTATATTGTGCATATTTTCACTTGAAAAAAGGTAAAAACCGATTTATGATAAAAATGTGAACAATTTGGTAACGGTGAGAGATAATAGTGTGGATGGAACCTCTTTGAGAGGGGAACCTAGTGAAAAAAAGAACAATGCTTCTTTAAGGTTATAAAATTTTAGAGGAAAATGGAAGTGAAAAAATGAGCACACCGAAAATTTTAATCCTGGGAGCGGGATACGGCGGATTAATGACAGCCGTTCGCCTGCAAAAACAACTGAACTATAACGAAGCTGATGTTACGCTGGTAAACAAGCATGATTACCACTACTTTACAACATGGCTCCATGAACCGGCAGCAGGAACCAAAGATCCTGACGATTGCCGCGTCGATATCAAGGATTTACTTGATACGAACAAAGTGAATTTTATCAAGGATACTGTAATGGAAATCAAGCGTGAAGAGAAGAAGGTTCTGCTTGAATCCGGAAAAGCCCTGTCTTACGATTATCTAGTTGTTGGCCTGGGCAGCGAGCCGGAAACATTCGGCATTCAGGGTCTGAAAGAGCATGCTTTCAGCATCCGTAGTATTAACAGTGTACGTGAGATTCGCGAGCATATCGAATACTGCTTCGCGAAGTATAAAATGGAAAAACGCCCGGAACTCTTGACGTTTATTGTCGGTGGCGCAGGCTTCACAGGTATTGAGTTTGTCGGAGAATTATCCGATCGTGTGCCTGAGCTGTGCAAAGAATTTGACGTAGATCCGTCTGTCGTGAAAATCTACAACATCGAGGCAGCACCAACCGTATTACCTGGCTTCGACCCGGAGCTGGTGAATTATGCAATGGAAGTGCTGTCCCGCAAAGGTGTTACGTTCAAGATTAACACACCGATTAAAGAATGCACGCCGGAAGGGGTTGTGCTCGCGGACGGTGAAGAAATTAAGTCCAGCACGGTTGTATGGACAGGCGGCGTGCGCGGCAACTCGATTATCGAAAAGGCTGGCTTCGAAACGATGCGCGGCCGCGTAAAAGTAGATCCATTTCTCCGTGCACCGGGCCACGAAGATGTATTCATCGTGGGTGACGGCGCATTAATCATCAACGAAGAAACAAACCGTCCGTACCCGCCGACGGCGCAGATCGCTATTCAGCAAGGAGAAAATCTGGCACAGAACCTTGTTGCCGTTATCCGTGGCGGCGAGATGAAGCCGTTCGTGCCTGCTCTTAAAGGTACCGTAGCTTCCCTCGGTAAAGGTGAAGCAATCGGGCTTGTCGGTGACAAGAAAATCTACGGTAACACAGCCGCATTGATGAAGAAAGTCATCGATAACCGTTCCCTCTATCTGCTCGGTGGTCTGTCGCTTGTACTCAAAAAAGTGAAGCTGTAAGAAGAGGGATCGCTGTGAGACACGCCAGTGTGCAAGTGCGTGCGCTGCTGACGGACGAAGAGCGTTCGCGTTATGAAAAGTTGTTCGAGGTAGGCAAATACCTTGAATCGCAAAATCGTCATGATTTGGCGTATACGATTCAGCGTGAGCTTGAATTTCTGATTGAGCCGGCCATCGAGCGGCTGCAAGAAAAAGGGCGTCAGCGCGGTAACCGGGACTATCTGGATCCGATTGTGATGCGTGCTAAAAACAATGAGGAACAAGTATAAATGTGTGAAAAGTGGGGAGCCTTCATTAGGAAGGCTCCTTTTTTCTGTGAAAATCATGAAGAAAGAAGAAGAGGGAGGAAAAAAGATCT
>NZ_DFMZ01000055.1:0-2484 GCF_002375825.1 Aneurinibacillus sp. UBA3580 | reverse complement strand
CTAAGGAAGAAAAAGGCCTTCGCCTTTTTCCCCATTGAAATCCTCTCCTCCTTCTTTCCTCTCTTTTTCTTCGTACCACAAAAGTCAGCCGCCCTTCTCATGATTTTCATATCGGGGTTGCGGCTAACCAGGCATGGTGGTTTGATTACTTTACAGCAGGGAAGAAATTATTATATAATATTTTGAAAATATAGATATTTGATAAATATACTCCAGGAGGGATAACTATGAGTGAAAGAAATACACAAGAGACGTGCGTATATTGCGAGGGCAACGGGTACTTTCAACTTATTACCGGAGGTTCGACAACATGCCCTTCCTGTAGTGGCCAGGGAAGCGTAGAAGTGCATGAACCGGAAGTGACGGCAGGGACAAAATAGAATAAAAAATGACGAAATAAGCAGGGCGATTGACCCCCTTGTCCGAATCCAGTACACTGAAATGTAGAAATATGGATGGGGGTGATATGATTGAATATCGCGCAATTTATTATTGGAATTCCGCTGTTTATCGTCCTCCTTTTCGGAATCGGATTTATTTTAAATATGCTGATTAAGACCACGTGGATGCCGACGTTTCTGTATTTGAGTATTGTGGCAGGCGTGCTGATATATTTAGTAATAAATCATCGTACTCCGCATGTAGTCGACTATGTAATGTTAACTTCCGGTTTGCTGGGCGCCATTGCCAGCGGCTGGACGATTAAGATACTGCGTATGAAAGGCTACCGCATGTTTTAGATTGATGGATGAATGTTGAAAGCTCCCCGGCGAGGGAGCTTTTTTCCATTTATAAGAAAGTTTGTCTTATTTTCTCTTCTCTCTATTTTCATTTCTTGTACTTCCTACGTATAAGTCCGGGAAGGGCGGGAGATGATGAGTAGAAGAGGAGGCTAGTATTTACATGGACATTATTGTAAAGAGTGTGAAAGGCTCTCTTACCTATCTGCTCATTGCGCTTATCTGCACCGTGCTTGGCATCTATATTCTACTGGAGGAACCACAGCAGAAAACCGCGGCTTTTCCAGAGACGAAGCAGGCTAAAATGCAGGGAACGACAGTGTCACACGCAGAAAAACCAAAGGATAAGCAAGTGGAAAAACCAGAGAAAGTAGCGCGGTTTCCACTGGCATCCAGCGGAGAAACGGTAGAAGCGCTGGCCACATTAGCGCGATATCCGAAGGTGAATGTCGTGGCAACCGGCTATTCACCCGGTCCCGAATCCACCGGAAAGGATGTCGGGCATCCTGCGTACGGGATTACATATTCGGGAGTAAAAGCAAAGCGTGCCGCAGGTGCTTTCTCTACAATCGCCGCCGATCTGGATTTGTTTCCGCTGGGCACCATTCTCTATATTCCGGGTTACGGCTATGGAGTCGTGGCGGATATCGGTTCAGCGATTAAGGGAAATAAAATCGACTTGTATTTTGACAAGAAAGAGGACGTATATAAACAGTGGGGCAAGAAGCAACTCGACGTATATGTGATCGAGCGTGGAGACGGCAAGATGAACGAAGAAACGTTTGCCCGTTTAAATCAATTGATTCAAAATGAAGCGAAAAAACAATAATAGCAATAAAAAAGAGGACAGGTCAGGCGGCCTGTCCTCTCATTATGCACGCTGCGCATTATAGCTTAAGCAAATAGTACAGAAGGATGGATTGGATAATACCGAGCCAGCCCCCCACCAGCACTTCACTCGGCTGATGGCCCAGCAATTCCTTGAGCTTCTCGGCGCGTTCACGGCGCGGTTTAACACGCATTGTTTTCAACTCGTCAATCAGTTGATTAAAGTCTTCCACCAGGAGATTAAGAACGGCCGCATGCGTACCTGCATGACGCCGTATGCCGGCCGCGTCGAACATAATGATGATGGAGAAAACAACGGAGATGGCAAAATAGGTGGAATCAAAGCCTTCGACCAATCCTACCGCAGTCGTAAGCGCGGTGACGGCCGCCGAGTGGGAGCTCGGCATTCCTCCGGTGCTGAATGCAAGCTTCCAGTCCCATTTGCGCAATGCAAAAAACGTAATAGGCACTTTGACTCCCTGGGCGATGCCGATAGCAAGCAGAGCGGACCAGAGCGGAAAATTAGAAAACAGAGCGGACATTAACTTCTTCCTTTCTTAGAAGGTCTCTTTCTTTATTGTATAACGAATAGACGAATAAATCATTTTCTTAGAGGAAAAATCTTTATCGGGCATGTTCCCTACATTTTCTTTTCCCCTATTTGCTGATAAAATTTTAGTGGAGGTGCAGATGCGATGAAAATCGAAGTGAAAAGCGGAAAACTGCAGGATTGCACGACGAAATGCTTGATTGTCGGAATTTGGGAAGGTGAGAACGCACTTCCGGCACTGCTGAAAGAAACGGATGAGAAAATGGGCGGAGCGCTGTCCGCGCTGTTCGCAGACGGAGAAATTAGCGGCAAAAAGAAGAGCGTCCAGTTTATACATACGTTCGGCAAAGTACCGGCGCGCCGGAT
>NZ_DFMZ01000054.1:27831-31288 GCF_002375825.1 Aneurinibacillus sp. UBA3580 | reverse complement strand
TTCGCTCTTCCGTTTCTTCTACGGTTAACTTTTCGTTCCACAGAAACAGGGCATAAATAACGAACGGCAGCATTCTCTCGCGCAGTCGCTGTGCTGAAAACGTGGACAATGTTTTGGCGGAAGGCTCAAACAGTTGTTGTATATATAAGGCAGTGCTCTGGGCGTCCGGCCGCAGCGGTTCTTTAAGAACTTCATCGGATCTGCGCATACTCTCAATTTTGTCGCCTTCATAAACAAGCAGATCAAGCAGCGTTTCGCCCGAGAATTCTTTCTCCGTTTTTGTCAGCACGGCAATCGCCCGGTCAACAAGCAACCCGGTATTTTGAATGACATCTTCTTTTGTTATGTACGTAATTTTCTCATTATGGATGGTTTGATTAAGACGAATAAGCAGTTTGAGCAGCAGCTCATTTCTGGACCAGCCGCTTGCACGGGCGACTTCTCTCTCTAAAGTTAAACTCAGTTTGCCTGACAGCAGCTCAAGCATACTGCTTTTGTCGAGCAGTGCAAACAACAAACGCGCGGCCGGGTCAGGCAGGGACACAAGTGCATTGACAAATGCCTGTTTCTCCATGGTCGGCTCTCCTCTCCTACTGGCTTCACGAACCTATATGCATTTACTGTATCATAAGAAATCAACTTTACTTGGTTTAATTCACATTTTTGTCACATTCGACAAAATTAGAATAATATCCTTCTGAAAACGGTACAACAATTTGACAAACTTCACATGAAAAACATGGCATACTAAAGATGTTGTAACCACTCCTCTACTTTCGTCCCTGTCCTATACGGCAGGGATACTTTTTTGACCGAAAACGTAACATCCGTCACTGCCGCCGTCTGGCAGAGAAGATAAAATAATGTATAATGAAACAAGCACACCATCTGAAGGGAGTAAAAAGCAATGATGTCACAGACCCCTTATGAAGCTATCGGCGGTGAACAAACGATTCGCAAACTTGTAGCCGCATTTTATTCGCGGGTAGCGAATGATCCGCTGCTCAGCCCGATCTTCCCTGAAGATTTGACTTTGACCGAACAGAAGCAGTTTATGTTTCTGACGCAATTTCTGGGTGGAGAACCACTGTACAACAACATGTACGGGCACCCGATGATGCGGGCGCGGCATATGGCGTTTCAGGTAACGCCGCTGCGTGCGGAGCGCTGGTTAAAACTGATGAAAGAATCGATGGACGAAATCGGCATGGAAGGTCCTGCCCGGGAATACATGTATGAACGTCTGATTCAAGTGGCGCACCATATGGTAAATTCACCGGATGACGAAACGACCAAACATCTGGCTTCTTTATAAGAACAAAAAACACGGAGCGAATCGATGATTCCACTCCGTGTTTTTTGCATAGTTATCATTCTAACAGTCATACTAAAAAAGAAATCCGCAATACATCACTTCCTCATTTTAAAAAGGAGGATGAATGCAATGAACATGGCGGCTCTCATCGTAGGCATCGCTGCGGCTGTTACACTCGGCTATTATTTAATTCCGGTTTTCAGCCCGACACTTGCCGAACGATTAAAGATTGCGGAGGCAGAAAAGGCTCCTTCCGATTCTGAAACAGAACGGTAAGGAGCCTTCCGTTTTAGCCAAGCATAGCGATAATTTTGCGCACGTAATTTTGTGTTTCCTTAAACGGTGGAATTCCACCGTATTTCTTTACATTACCGGGACCTGCATTATAAGCGGCAAGCGCTAGCTTAATATTGCCGTCGTATTGCTCCAGAAGCGATTTCAAATACCGGGTGCCGCCATCGATATTCTCTTCGATACTAAACGGATTCTTCACGCCAAGCGCCGCGGCCGTGCCGGGCATTAGCTGCATAAGTCCCATGGCGCCCGCTTTGGAGCGAACCGTCGGATTAAACCGGCTCTCCTGATAGATAACGGCGCGCAGCAAATTCTCCTGAACACCGTATCGTTCGGCGGCAGCTGCAATCACCTTATCAATATCCGCTCGGCCCACTGAATTCGTTGCTGCCTGCGCGTATGGATTTACAGGGGGCACTATTTTACGCGCTGTAAAAGCCGCAGGGAGAGGAGTCCGTGCTTCCTGTAGAAGGTCTTGCGTCGCTTCTTCCGACATTGGCTGACCAACATCATCTGCCGCATGGGCAGATGCCGTCATCATCGCCATCATAAAACCAGCTGTAGAGCTTTGCCTGTTCGGATCAATGGTAAGTGCGGCCGCTTCGTCTTTGACCGCTGCCGCCAGCATATCGGCGAACGTACCGGCCTGTCCTCCCACCATCTCCTGTCCCAGCTTCTGCTTAAGTTTCGGATTCTTCTCGGCCATCGATAATATAATACTGTCTGCAAACCAGCTCGGCGAGACGACTTCCATCCTTGCATTCCCCTTCCCTTTCTTTCCATTCTTTCTTATTTTACCTCTTTTTTCCCCGGCAAAAAAGATATATTTTTACAGTGTCCATATTTTACACGTTCTCCTTTCAAATGTATACTTATATGGATACCATTGATACGTTAGCACTGGCGAGGTGGTCATTTTCTTACCTCAAACTACAAAATCATTTTGCAGAATCAAAGCATTTTAATATAGGAGGAATAGACTTGTTACTGGAAGAAATTAAAGGGCTTCACTTCGGCAACTTTTATCTGCAGCATTCGCAGCCAACCGATACCGCTCTCATTTATCATGATACAACCATTACATACGGTGAGTTGGACCGCTCCATCCGGCAGTATGCCACTTACCTTCAGCAAAACGGCATCCAGGCGGGCGATATAGTCGCACTGAGCTGCTATAATACGCCTGAATTTATTTACAGTTATTTTGCCATTACCCGCCTGGGTGCCATTGTGGTGCCGCTGAACCTGACACTCACCATGGAAGAAATTACATACATTATCCGCAACGCCAGCACGAAAGCCATGTTCGTGCACGAAAACATTCTCGCCAAGCTGCACGCCACACCAGAACAACTGAAGGTTGCACTCGGACTTGAGAATGTGTTCGTCATTAACCCGGATACCACAGCTGCCATTGCGGCGCTCGAGCCCGTGGAGATGATGGAAATGAACCCGGACTCCACGTCTACTCTTCTGTATACGTCAGGTACGACCGGAAAACCGAAGGGAGCCATGCTCAGCCACAAAAATCTGATGGCGAACACCGCTTCCTGCAACCGGATGCTTAAGCTGAATTCTAACGATACGTTCATGTGCGTGCTGCCGATGTTCCATACGTTCGGATTTACAACATCCGTTCTACTGCCGCTATACGCAGGGGCTGCCATCGTCATTCATGAAGCGTTCCATCCAAAGGAGATTATGCAGTCACTCGTACAAAACCGTGTAACCGTATTCTGCGGCGTACCGGCCATGTATGTCGTATTGGCACAGGCGCTTCGCTCCGGCAATGCGGAATTTCCTGACTTGCGGTTGGCCGTCTGCGGCGGCTCGCCGATGCCGGTGGAA
>NZ_DFMZ01000054.1:27363-27733 GCF_002375825.1 Aneurinibacillus sp. UBA3580 | reverse complement strand
CGCCGATGCCGGTGGAAGTACTGAATCTATTCAACCGCCAATACAACATTCCGCTCGTAGAAGGATACGGCCTAACAGAAGCATCTCCTGTCGTTAGCTTAAATCCGCTGGACGGCGAGAAAAAGCCCGGATCGATCGGCAAGCCGCTCCCTGGCGTAGAAGTGCGTATCGTTGACGAGAAAGGAAACGAGCTTGCGGAAAATCAAGACGGAGAACTTCTTGTAAAGGGTCCGAACGTCATGCAGGGCTACTACAATATGCCGGAAGCGACCGCAGAAACAATTGTAGACGGCTGGTTGCATACGGGCGATATCGCCTATAAAGACCATGAGGGCTACATCTTTATCGTGGATCGTAAAAAAGATATGAT
>NZ_DFMZ01000054.1:9349-27266 GCF_002375825.1 Aneurinibacillus sp. UBA3580 | reverse complement strand
GTGGATCGTAAAAAAGATATGATTATTACCCGCGGTCTTAACGTTTATCCGCGCGAAATCGAAGAAATACTGTACCGGCATCCGGGTGTGCTGGAGGCGGCCGTCATCGGTGTTCCCGATGCGGTAAAAGGTGAAGTCGTTAAAGCTTTCATCGTGCCGAAAGAAGGAGAGACGCTAGACCGCCGAATGATTCTCGATTTTCTGAAACCGCATCTGGCCAATTACAAAATGCCGCGTTTCGTTGAAATTACAGACTCGCTTCCCAAAAATGCAACCGGCAAAGTCATGAAAAAAGCATTGCGAAATCTCCCGCACTAACCAAGTGCATGGATAACGAATAGCAATAAAATCACAACCGTCAGCACAGAAAATGGATTTTTTCCGGCAAGCGGAGAACCCGGATTATACAGGCTCATGCGCAGAAAGAAAAAAACGATAAACGCAAACAGCCAGACACCGCCCAGCAAATGGCGGTCCCACGGGGCCACGATCCTAAGCATCATTCCTCCGTGCAATGCGGCGACCGCAATCGCCATTTGGGAGAGAAACGAAAGGCTATGTGCACCGGCACGACCAAAACGGCGAAGCGCTGCGCGTCCTCCTCTTCCCAACATGAAAAACAAAAGATATGGAACGAGTGTAACGGCCAGCGCTATATAACCGATACCTTGCCCAACTTGATACCATATAGTATCTGCCTGTACCTCCCCGCCTGCGTTTTCCGCAGGCGATGTTTTTTTGGCGGAAGGGTTATCATAAGGAGTTGATACGGTTGTTTTTCCGGGCTTTGGCCCGGAAACCGCCGTTTCATTACTATTCGCATGTTCATCGCCCAAAGAGGTGGATGGAGGCGGGATGGAGGCGGCTTCCTCTCTCTTCTGCTTTTGTTCCGCCTCCGTTTCTTCGGCATTACCGCTATGCGCGGCATCCGCATTATCCGTTTCCGCGCCGGGCTCCATCGACTGATTCGCTTCGACTTTTACCGTATCTTGAGCGGCCTGGTCGTTATAATCCGGAACCGGATCCATTATTATCAGAAACAGTAAAATACTGAAAACTACAATTCCAATCAACAAAATGAACCAAATAATATTCCGGACCCACACCCTCTCTTCAGCTCCTTCAAACCGCTCGTACATTCATTAGTTATATATGGCATGCTTGACCCAAATATGCGCGATTACCGCGATGAATTGGTGATAAATTGTAACAATTTCACGTTACAAACATGGGGGATGCCATTATAATTAACGATGAAAAAAATAAAAAAGGGGGATTTTTACATTGTTTAAGAGGTTGATTTTTACTCTTTTTCTCCTTCTTTTATCCCTTTTCACCGCTGCATGTTCTTCGACGGACGCCAAACAGGAAACATTGCCGAACGGTGATATGCTGGAGACGACCGGCGGCATTCATGAAATCCCGCAGATGTTAACCAATACAGACGACGGAATTTTACATGTATACAAGCTTGCTTTCAAATACCAGGAGGTCATGAAACAAATTCCCGTCTATGACGGCAGTCAATATTCCAACCTTCTTCAGGAATTTCTGTATAAAATCAACCCGGACGGAAGCATTGTGTGGAACTCTCACGGCAGCATCAGCGGCAAAGCGGTAGCGGTTGCTACTGACGTCATTACGATGACTGAGGCCGGAAAGCCGGTGCCGGAAATCCAGCAAGCAATCAAGAAGAAGCATGGCGGAGAATATGGTGCCGATTCGCCCAGGCGGGACTACAAACCATAAGAAAAACTCGTGGGCGTTGCCGGTCTTTCCTATACTATAAAAAAGAAGCGCAGGAAGATAAAGTTACATTCCTGCGCTTTCTGCGTTTACTGTTTAAGTAATGATGTTCGTACCATGTCACTTACATGACTTTCGGTTGGGAAAAAGGAATCTTGTTAATCTTTTGTGCCAGTGCAAAGTCTTTGCCGGTTAATCCGTTCTTTTCTTGTGTTGTCAAGCGCAGCTTAACCTTGTTGTAGCGAATGTCGATCTCAGGATGATGATGCGCATCTTCGGCGAATTTACCGACTTGATTTACAAATTCCAGCGCTTCTCGGAAGTCGCCGAATGTTACCTTCCGCTGGATGGAAACACCGTCTTCCAGCGTCCATCCGGGAATCCTGGAAAGGTTCAACTCGATTTGCTCTTGCGACAACTTAGCCATTTTCATCATCCTTTCTTCCTCTTCCTATTTTTTACCCATTACCACTTTATGCAAAACCTAGGCGTTTTTTTCCCTAGGCAGGGAAACAATAAACAATGATCCTTCGCCCGGTACGCTCTGCACCCGGATGTTTCCGTTGTGGCTTTGCACCAGGCTTTTTGTAATAGCGAGGCCCAATCCGAAGCCTTCATATTTTTTGTTATAAGAGGAATCGGCCTGTTTGAAAGGCTGATAAATCTGCGCAATTTGTTCTTTGGAAATACCTATTCCATTGTCTTCTACTTCGATATAGCACCGGTCATTCTGTGCGTATGTACGAACAATGATACATCCTTCGGAAGGGGTATATTTAATTGCATTTTGCAGTATATTTACAATAATTTGTTTGATTTTTCCTCGGTCTGCCAGCAGCCAAAGGGGCATATCCCTATGGTTAATCTGAATAGTATGCTTCTTTTTCTCCGCGCTCGTCGCAAGCTCTTCAACAGTTTCATTCACCACTTCCTCTACCTTAAACCGCGATAGCTTCAGTTCAAGCCTGCCGGATTCAATACGCGAAAAATCGATTAAGTCATTAATCAAATTCAATAAATCTTCCGACTTGCGGTGAATGGTCTGCACAAACTTTACATTGGTCTTATTTTCTTCTCTGGCAAGACGCTCCTCCAATAGCTCGGAATAGCCCATGATCACGGTAAGAGGCGTACGCAGTTCATGGGATACATTGGCCAGAAATTCTGTTTTCATTCGATCCAGCTCCGCCAGCTTCCGGTTTGTATCTTCAAGCATTTTATTTTGCCTGGTCATCTTTCTAATAAACGACCAGAGAATACCGATAAGCGCCAGAATAATCAGCACGCTTACGATCAGCTCTCGGCCATAAGCTTTCTCCGGCACAGTAACAACCCTATAAATGAGCCAACCTACCAGAAATAAAACAAAACCCAGAAAGAACGGAACACAGCACTCCAGGGAATACTTACGCTTCACCTTTCATCCCTACTCTTCCGCACAGGGTGCGGAAATCGATGTCTCCCCACTCTGTTTGCCCTGCATAAGATACATGTCTATCTTCTCCAGAAAGCTTCGAATGCGTACCGGCTTTGTAATGTAGCCAATACAACCGGCCTCCAGCGCTGATTTAATATCGGACTTCATCGCCAAAGCAGACAATGCGACAATCGGAATAGAAGCTAGCTCAGGTATGGATTTAATCGTTCTAGTAACAGCCAGGCCGTCCATGCGCGGCATATGAATATCCATCAGAATTAAATCCGGATAAAACGTTTCCAGCATATTGAGTGCATCCATACCGCTCTCGGCCACGTACACTTCGTATTCCGGTTTCAATTGCAAAATTTCAATAAACAACTCACGGTTTGAAGGGTTGTCTTCCACAAGTAAAATACGATATCCCATCTTGCGTTCCCCTTTGTTTTTTCAATAACCTTATTATCGGATGCGCGAAAACACGGCGGACACATTCTGCGAAGAAGGCAAAATATAATCCGCCACTCTCATAACCTGACCACGTTCTACAAAACGCAGCGGATGCTCAATATAGGCAAAAATCTTTCTATGCGTATGTTCACGTATCCCTTCCAAAATCTCTACATAACCGGTATGAAATGATTGGGCCACAACTAGAATGTTATTGTCAGGATATTTTTCCATCATTTCGATAGCTTCTTGTTTTGATTCTATCATAAAAGCAAGGAAAGGTAGATCCTCTTTTTGAATTATTTTAGAAAAATCAGGAAAATGTTCAGAGAAATCCGCCGTATAAAAAATAAGAAGCGGTTGAACTTCGCCGGTAATGGCGTAAGTGCTGTGTGTGGATATTTTCTCCACCCACAGTGGAAGATGAAAAGAAAATACGCTTCCCCTGCCGAGTTCACTTTTCACTTCTATGTTCCCGCCATGCAGCTCAATCAACTGTTTCGATAACGCCAGTCCAAGCCCTGTTCCTTCATATTTGCGATCCAGGCTGCCGTCATTTTGGTAGAATTGTTCGAAAATCTTTTCCTGCTTTTCGGCTTCGATTCCGATTCCCTGATCTTCTACCCGGACGGTCACAGTATGACCGTCTTGTTTAAGAGTAACCCGCACTGTACTTTGTACAGTGCTAAATTTAATTGCGTTACCCAGTAAATTTAATAAAACTTGCCGGATTTTTGTTTTATCTGCTGTTACCTGCAGGACTGAGCACTCCGTTTCCAGCACAAGCGATATCCCGCGCTGCTCCGCTTTTGCCTGCAACATAACCAGCGTACTGCGAATGACTTGGACCATATCGAACCGGGTTACTTCCAGCTCGTATTTTCCCGCTTCAATCTTGCTTAAGTCAAGAATATCATTAATCATTGACAGCAGATGCTCCCCCGCTCTTACGATATTGTGCGTAAAGTTTTTCTGTGCAGGAGAAAGACGATTTTCCGGATCTTCATACAGCAATTCAGCAAAACCGATAATGCCTGTCAGCGGCGTACGGAGCTCATGTGACATATTGGCAAGAAATTCTGATTTTAACCGGGTAGCCTCCTTTGCACGCCGGGATTCCTCCTGCAGACGCACATTAGCCTGTCTCAGCTCTTCGACCAGGCCCGCAATGCTTAAACTCATCCGGTTGAACGCCTTGCTTAGCTCCCCCCATTCATCTTGGTTCGTCACCTCTACTTGAGTGGTGAAATCTCCCTGTGTCATCCGGCGGACACCATGAAGCAGTGATAAAATAGGGTTCGTAATGCTACGTGACATGTAGTAGGAGAACAACAGCGCAAGTAACAGCGTAACCCCGATTACGATGTATCCGACCCGTACAGAAGACCAGGCATTGTTGAGCATCTTCTGATTATCGCTACCGATTTCTTGAATCTTTCGCTGTGAAAGTATTTCTACTTCATTCATCAATCGAATAGCGAGCGGCTGCGCTTTTGAATTTAGCGTTTCAAGCGCATCCTTCGGATTATTGCGCTGATAGACGGGAATCACTTCATTCCGCAAAATAAGTTCCCAATCTTCACTGTGAATAATAAACCTCTCAATTCCCTCTTGTTCCTGCGGTAATGCGCTATCTCTTAAATTCTCCTCGATTTCCCGCACACGGGCGCTTGCCTCTTCAAACTTCTCCCGAAATTCTTCTCTGCCTGTCGTAATATACAGCATAACATAGTTGATTCGCTCCATAATCGTGCTTTTCACTTGCAGTTGCGTAGTCAGATTCGGTACCGATTGGTTGATGACTTTATCATTATCGTGTACTACACTCAGCAGTTGATTGTTCAAAACAAGCATACCGCCCCCGGCGAGCAGCACAACAGCCAGAAATACGCTGAAAAACTTGAATCGAATCGACAAGTTATTCCATCTTTGAAATGCATTCATTGTATTTACTCCACTTTTTACTGGCATCGTATAGACTGGGTATGTATCGGCAAAGAAAACGCACCCGTTTTATACTCTTCCAGCTTTTGTTTGACTTTTCCCTGAACGGCCGGGGGAACCATAGGGCCGAAGTGGGCCAAGTCCTGTCCCCCATCTTTAAAATCAAAAGTTAGGCACCCGGCGGGCAGCGTTCCCTCTTTATACTTGCGTGCAACCTTAAGGTAAACGTCCGCTACATTCTGGAGTATACTTGTCACCACTGTTTCTTTCGAGACAAACGATTGATCTGAAACATAACCGATTGCCAATCGCTTTGCATGATGCGCTTCCATAAGAACATCAATATTGAAACCGTCGCCCATCGGAACAAGAATATCAACGCCTTCATCTATCATCCTCTTGGCAATCTGCACGGCTTTGCGCCCGTCATTCCAACTGTTTACTTCCCGTACAATTACTTTATTTGCCCGATTTTGCTCTTTTGCTGCCTGGATAAACGGTTCGATTTCATACATGGAACTGTAAGCGGGAATTAAGCCGATTTTATGCGTTTTCGTCATCAAACCCGCCACAACTCCCGAGAAATAGCCCATTGATTCCGGCGTGAAATTAATGGCAGATACATTTGCTGCTGCCGCCCTTCCATTAAAGAAGACGAAGCGCGTATTCGGATAGGCGGGCGCAAGGTTATTGAAAACTGTTTCAAAACTGCGTCCGTTTCCGAATATCAACTGGTATCCCTGCTCTGCCAGCTTTTTTGTCTCGTCGGCCTGCTTTTTCTCCGTGTTTACATACTGCATGTAGAAAATTTGCGCATTCATTTTCCGTTCGATTTCTTTAAGGCCGACATATGCCTGGTTATCCCAGCCTTGATCATATATTTTTCCTTCTAGAAGCAGCGCCACTTTCAACGGAGCTTCAGGAGGCGTCACGTTTTTTGTTTCTTCAAACGAAGAGGATATTGAACAGCCAACCAGCAATAGCAACGCCAAAAGAAGAAGTAGTTTTCTCAGCATACGGCACATCCCTTTTTCTATGGCTATATTACCATTGTAAACATTTTACCTTACAGCGCTGAAGTGCAAAAATTGCAGAAAAAAATCCAGACCTGTACGTTTCTGGATTTTAAGGGTTGTAAATATTATATTGTTTAATTTTGTAGTACAGCGTGCGCAGTGAAATATCCAGTTTCTCGGCTGCCAGGCGGCGGTTGCCTTCCACTTCGTTCAGTACTTTTTCAATATGCTTGCGTTCCACTTCTTCAAGTGTCGGCAAATGCTCAGGAATGCTCGTGACGAAATCTATCGCGTTCTGAACCGTCTCCCTCAAATGCGGAAGTTTAAACGGTTTGCAAATATAATCAAGCGCTCCAAGCTTCATTGCCTGAACGGCGGTTTCAATCGTCGCGTAAGCAGTAACCATAATGACCTGACATTCTTCGTCTATTTTTTTCATTCTGCTCAACACTTCAATTCCACTCAACTCCGGCAATTGGATATCAAGCAGTACAAGCTCAGGATGATGCTGCTCGTACATACGCAATGCTTCCTTTCCCGAATGAGCAGTTATAATCTCCACCTGCTCTGATTGAATCGCCGTTGCCATCAGGAAACAAATATCTACATCATCATCAACAATCAATACGGTCGGCTTCCCTCTCATTTCTCACCCTCCTATCCGTTTTCTGTGAAGATCATGAAATAAAGAAGGAAGGAGAGAGGAAAAAAGATCCGAGGAAGAAAAAGGCCATCGCCTTTTTCCACATTGAAATCACCTCCTCGTTCTCTTCTCTCTTTTCCTTCGCACCACAAAAGTCAGCCGCCTTTCCCTTCATTTTTATGGCAGGACTTATGGCTAATCGGCCACGGTCATTCTCACCTTCGTTAAAATATCACGCGCGATATGGACGCCGCACGCTCCCGCTTGTGCCAATCCCCGAGTAATGCCTGCACCGTCGCCCCCGGCGTACAGCCCATGAATCTCCGTCTCGAAATTCTCGTTTAAATAGGGACGCGCGGAATAAAATTTTGCTTCTACCCCATAGAATAGCGTATGTTCACTGGCAATTCCAGGCGTTACGTGATCAAGCGCTTCCACCATCTCAATCAAACTCTTCATTGTATTATACGGGAGCACAAGACCTAAATCACCTGGTACCGCTTCTTTCAGCGTCGGTTCGATAAACCCTTCTTTCAGGCGTTTTTCCGTCGTTCTACGCCCCCGCTTAATGTCCCCGTAGCGCTGCACGATAACCGATCCGTTGGACAAATCGTTTGCATGGCGGCAGATTTCTTTAGCATATTCATTCGGCTTATCAAACGGCTCCGTAAATACATGGGATACAAGCAGAGCAAAATTCGTATTCGGAGATCCTAGCTTCTCATCTTTGTAAGCGTGTCCATTCGCAGCCATAACCCCGCTATGATTTTCTATCACTACGTGGCCGCTTGGATTTGAACAGAAGCTCCGGATAATTTGGTCGGTCGTCGATTTGTACAAAAATTTCCCTTCATACAAATGACGGTTAATCTCTTCCATCACTACATTTGTCGTCTCAACGCGCACGCCGATATCGACCTGATTGTTGAGCAGACGCAGCCCCTGACGCTTCAGGATATTACCAAACCATTCGGAACCGTCACGCCCTGGAACAATCACCACTTTATCAGCCATATATGTCTCGCCGGATTTACATTCTATACCTTTAATTTGAATACCGTCTTCCGTTTTTTCTGTAAGAATGTCGGATACTTCGGTTTTAAACTTCATCGTGATCTTTGTCTCTAATTCACGATAGATACTCTGAAGAATCTTAAGGTTTTGCTCCGTACCAAGATGACGTACATTTGCACGGAGCAGTTTAAGACCCACACCGGCCGCTTTGCGCTCAATTTCTCGTACTTCAGGCGTAGTCGGGTCAGTAATGCTCAGTGTCGCTCCGTGCTCAAGATTGATTTCATCCACATAGCGAATTAGCTCCAGCACCTGGGACGGAGGAAGATAATCAGTCATCCAACCGCCAAACTCTGTGGTAATATTGAACTTTCCGTCCGAGTAGGCACCCGCACCACCGAATCCGTTCGTAATAGAACAGGCCGGCAAACAGCCGCTAAACTCTTTTCGTCCGGCGGGAGGCGGGCATTTCTTTATTTTTTTCTCCAAAATCGGACAACGGCGCTTAAAAATATCATGTCCTTTATCTATTAACAAAACATCTAAGGCAGGATTTTTTCTGGTTAATTCATATGCCGTAAAAATACCAGCAGGTCCGGCACCTACGATTACTACATCATACCTCATCTGTTAAAAGCCCCCTTGAATGCAAAAGCTATTTCGGAAACCTTTCTGAATTATACCGCCTACCGTGGCAAAGAATCAACCAGAAAGCCGAATGTTTTCTTACCACTTATATATTTCGTTCGTCATTTTGTATATGAATATTCGGAAACTGCCGTTCCTGCGACGAATAAATCAATCCACCCGTCCATCAATTCATTTTCTGACATGAAAGATAATGACTGATTTGCTTCTCCATGCAGAATGAATGAATAGACGCGGGCAAATAATATACTGTAGAGACCGGAGGCGACAGCGTAGCTGTTTACATTTTGCCGGATTTGACCTGCAATCTTATAATACTCAAAGAAAGCCGTCAATTTCTCGATAATTTTTTCGGTAAACATTGCGACATATTTACGGCATTCTTCCATTTTCTCCGCTTCGCTGAGTAAAAGCTTAATCAATGGTAGCTCCTTTTTGAATGTGGAAATGAATGTACGAACGATGGCACGCAAATCACGTGCATAATCGTCAGTTATACCCTGTACAATATATTCACTGATTTCGGCCAGTAACGCATGACGTTGAAGCATCTCCGTAAACAGTTTTTCCTTACTTTCAAAATGGCGATATACAGTTAAATCGTTCACCCCGGCCAAACGGGCGATTTCACGAATAGTTGACGCTTGGAATCCTTTTTGTGAGAAGATTTCCACAGCTGAATGCAGGATTTTCTCTCTGGTTCTCTTTACTCGCGGGGAATATTTCTTTTCCATATATATTCTCCTTTTCTCTATATTCTTTCTCTATGTCAACTTCTAAAGAAGTAGGTAAAAAAACCTATGATACCAGTATCCACCATTTTTACCCATGAAACAAGCTACAATTTAAAAAAACAAACAGAAAAATGATAAAGAACACAAAAAAGCTTCAACCCTTATCGGATTGAAGCTATCCTTCATTGTTATACGTATATAGACAAATACAAAAATGGTCGGGAAGACAGGATTTGAACCTGCGACCTCCTCGTCCCGAACGAGGCGCTCTACCAAGCTGAGCCACTTCCCGACAAAGTATGTAGAAAAAATGGTAGCGGCGGAGGGGATCGAACCCCCGACCTCACGGGTATGAACCGTACGCTCTAGCCAGCTGAGCTACACCGCCTCAAAAACAAGATATAAGAAAATGAGGGAAGAAATATTCGAACAGAAAAAACGAACGTTTTTTCCCCTTTATTCTCTACCTTCCACCATTCTGCTCCCAATTTCTGGAATGCGGAGAAGGAGGGATTCGAACCCTCGCACGGTTTAACCCGTCTACTCCCTTAGCAGGGGAGCCCCTTACAGCCTCTTGGGTACTTCTCCTTAATATGGCGGACAGAGTGGGATTCGAACCCACGAGACGAGTTATCCCCGCCTACACGATTTCCAATCGTGCTCCTTCGACCAACTCGGACATCTGTCCTTATACATTAACAGCGACAAGAGTTATCTTATCATACTTTTTAAGTAAATGCAAGACATAAAAAACTCCTCCCCCATTGCTGAGAAAGGAGTTTTGCCGTACGTCTTATCCGCAATGCTTTTTGAATGCTTCCATCAAATCAGAGGCAATCACTTCAAGCGGGCGGTTTTCGATCTGATGACGCTCCATCATATACACCAGTTCTCCGTCTTTCAGCAATGCGAAGGACGGTGAGGACGGCGGATAGCCGGTGAAATACTCACGCGCTTTTGCCGTAGCTTCTTTGTCCTGACCGGCAAACACCGTATAAAGCTTATCCGGCTTTGCCTCGCTGTTCTGTACGGAATATACGGCAGCCGGGCGAGCGAGGCCGGCCGCACAGCCGCACACCGAATTAACCACCACAAATGCGGTGCCTTTCATATTCTCAAACTTTGTTTCCACATCGTCCGGAGTCAGCAGTTCTTCAAACCCTGCAGACGTAAGTTCCGTACGCATCGGTTGAATAACCGAACGCATATATTCATCATATGACATCATTGTAAATCCCTCCGTTACATTACTTGCTTTTTATTCATGCAAACATTAAAAACCGGATTTATTCCATTATAGCGATTTCTTATCTTAGAGGAAAGTTTTACAGAGTATTTCACAACAGAGCAAGTGATTTTACCTATTTCCAAAAAAATCATTCTTGTATAATTTTATAATAAAACAGTGAGGATTTTTGACAACCATAAGAATTTTTATTTTTACTGGAACTTTTTACGCATTACCGACGTTTTTATAGTAGAATATGCAATGCATACTACTTTATGTATGAAATAGAGAAAGAAGGGAATTATTTTGGAGAACGACCGGAGGAGAAGACAAAGAAACAGGATTTGGCTTGCGCTATTGCTATTGGGCGTGATTATTCAAGTGAATTTAATTTTTAGCGAAAGTCCACCTGCACAGTCTGCAACTGACCTCTTGAATTCCATTTCGGATAAAGAGACATCTGATACACCAGAAAAATCTAAGCCACCGCAGCAACCGAATTCGGCACAGAAACCTGACCCATCCGCACCAGCAAAGCCAGCAAAACCTTCAACCAATACAGCTTCGTCTCCTGATGTACCGGCAGTCGGCAAGATGATCGCCAAAATTCCCACGTCTAAACCGACCGTCTATTTAACATTTGATGACGGACCGGGAAAGTATACAAAGGATATTGTTGCGATTCTGGATGAGCATAATGTGAAAGGCGGGTTTTTCTGGATTGGCCAAAACGTAAAAACCGAGCGGGACAGCAAGCTTGCCAGACAAATGCTGGCAAACGGTCACATCATTGGTACACATACCATGTATCATGAGAAGCTCTGGAAAAAGCCGAAAGATGTACAGATACAGATAATTCGTACTTCCACAGAGTACATCTCCCAAAAAATCGGCGCCCCAATCTATTATTTCCGTCCACCTTACGGAGCAGTCGACCAGAATACGCTGCTCGCATCCAAAGAAACGAATCAGATTCTCGCATACTGGAATGTAGACAGCCTTGACTGGAAATATGGTGACAAACCGGATTTAATCATGAACAATATTGCCAGAGAAGTAAAGCCCGGCTCCATTATTTTAATGCATGAAAAAGAGCATACAGTGCAGTTGCTTCCGAAAATTATCAAGCTGCTTAAGGATAAAGGCTACGGGATCGCGCCCCTGCCTACACCGAAGCCGGCAAAAAAAGCGTAATCCCCATCTCTATACAAAAAACGAGGGAAGCCGGATAACATCCGGTGCCTCGTTTTTTAGTTTAGCACATCTCGTCGAATAAATACGACATAGGCTACAATAAGGGAAGCCACGCTCCATATACCAAGCACCGCCAATGAAAACGGCAGACTTAATCCGGGAATTGGCGGAAGCGTGCCCGCCAGGTAATCCGTTAGCTGCAGATTCACCATGAAAAAGTATTTGGCCGATTCCCATGCGGATGCCATATTCGTTAAGATTGTACCTGCGATTAATGCCGATACCATAATCCCCATGCCTGCAGCCGTGCTACGCACCAGTACGGAAACCATAAATGAAATAGAGGCCACAGCCAAACAGGCATACCAGGACAATCCATACTCCATAAGAATATACAACCATTGCGGCAGCACGTGTACACTCTCCGTATTTATCTCTTCTCCGGAAATCTGAAAACCGGTAAGCACCGGATAATTCCAACCCCTATAGCCGAACACCAGTCCGGAGATAAGGTATGCAATAATACCTGTTAGCGTGACAATCGTCGAAACAAATAAAATCAGGGCAATCAACTTGCTGGTTAGTACTTTCCAGCGTTTCACGGGCCTTGTTAACAATAGCTTAATCGTGCCTCCGGTATGTTCTCCGGAAACGATGTCCGATGCGATAATGACGATAAGCAGCGGAATGAATAGCGACACAGCGTTGTTCATGAAATCGCGGGTAAATGTGACTCCGTTGGGAGAAGTCGGATTAATATCATGGTCGAGATAGTATTGCTGCTGCTGAATACGAATTCGCATCCACTTTTTCCACTCTTCCGGAATACGGGTGCTGCTTAACCGGTTGGTCGTGTCATTGATACTCTGTCTTACCGCCACTTTCCAATCCGTTGTTCCCAACTGCTTCTGATTGCTAATCGTAGCCCGCAGCTGCGCATAGGTGAAAATGGGGACAAGTACAAGCAGAATCAATACAACTACCCATAGCCGTTTCTTCCGCAAAATCTTTATCGATTCATTCATAACCAGTCCGTACATGCTAGACATAACGCTCCCCCTCGGTCATATCCAGAAATAAATCCTCCAGACTTGGCTTCTTCCATTCGATTTCATATACTTGAATTCCGCCGCTAATTAGTCGGGCTGCCAGCTCAGGAACATGTTCCGCCGCGATTTCGGTTACAATTCCTCCATCCAGCGTTTCCTGTTCCGATAGGCGTACAAGCGGCGATGCCGCAAGGATAGACTTCGCCTTCGAACGCGGCTCTGCATACCAGATCATTTTGCGGAAATCCTGCGTTAGCAACTCGTCTACTTCTCCTACGCGAATGATTTCTCCCCTGTTAATAATAGCAACCCGGTCACACATTAACTGGATTTCACTAAGCAGGTGGCTGGAGATAAACACGCTTAATCCCTCGCCCGCCAATTGGCGAATGAAAGCTCGTAACTCTTTAATGCCCTGCGGATCAAGCCCGTTTGTCGGCTCGTCCAGGATAAGCAGTTTCGGATCTCCCAACAGCGCCTGAGCAATGCCAAGCCTCTGACGCATGCCCAGTGAATAATCTTTTACTCTGTCATGAATGCGCTTGCTTAAATCCACACGCTGCACTACTTCATCAATTTTCCCCCGGGTAACGCCAGGAATCATACGTGCAAACTGCTCAAGATTTTCCATCCCTGTCAAAAAGGAATACAATTCAGGGTTTTCCACAATCGATCCGACATGTGCAAGCGCTTTTGTGTATTCCTTCTGGATATCGAAACCGCATATCCGAATCCGTCCTGCGGTCGGCCGAATCAAGCCGACCATCATCCGAATGGTTGTCGTTTTTCCTGACCCGTTAGGTCCAAGAAAACCGAACACTTCTCCTTCCCGTACGGAAAATGAAATTCCTTTAATAATTTTCTTACCACGAATTTCTTTTTCCACCTGTTCAATTTCAAGCGTAATTGCTTGTGTCACCATATTCCCCCCTTAACGGACCACTTCGGCCATACGCTCTCCGATGCGTCGATATCCGGCCTGGTTCGGATGAAAATGGTCGCTGGATAGATATTTCACGCCGCCCGTCCGGAACAAGTCGTCAGTCGGAACGAAAATTGTATTGGGATACTGATAGAGGACAGCCGATGCTTCCCCGTTCCACAGCTGTACTATTTTATAACTCTCCCGTGCATTCGATAAATCGGCAAATGCGTTGTACAACCCCACGTACAGCACTTTAGCCTTCGGGTTCAGCGAGGTAATTATTTTTACAATTTGTCTGTACCGGTCCACGGCTCCCGGCAGTCGTTTTTGACTTTCCTCCGGCCTTACTTCTTCCGCTCCCGCATTGAATAAATCATTGCCTCCAATGGACAGCGTAATAATGTCCGCCTGGCGAATGGTCCGGCGAATATCCTCCTTCTTCTGCAGATCGCGCAGCAAATCGGCAGTTTTATATCCGTTTACTCCATGGTTCAATACGTATACTTCCTGTCCCGCGACTTGCGCAAGTCGTGCGCGCAAATGGCCGACATATCCAAGTCCGCTTCCATCCCCCGTACCTCTTGTCAGCGAATCTCCAAGCGCTACAATCTGAATTTTATTTTCTTTCGGGATCGAAGCCTCTTCTCCGGCACTTTTATCGGTTTTCCATCCGACCGCAGAAGGGAAAAGAATGTCTCTTACTCCCATATATAGCCCTATGGCAAGAACCAGCATTGAGACAAGAGAAAAGACCGCGAACAACCGCCAGCTTGTCCGTGATGACATGTTCGCTCCTCCTTATATTTCGTATGTATCATTATATACATAATTCACGGCAAACAAAAAAGCAAAATTCCCGCAATTCCCCAGCGATTCGTTTGATAATGGCACAAATAGTGTAAAGTAAAATTGAAAAAAGCGGAGGATGACCAACAATAAATGCGAAAAAGGAGCCAAAGGACTCCTTTCTCTACACTTTACTCCTTCATCAACCTGTCTACCCTCTCCATTACATCCGCCTTTAAGCGCTCCAGAAACTCTCTGCTTTCTTCCATCGTACTCGCTTTTACGCCGAAATAAAACTTGATTTTCGGCTCCGTACCGGAAGGACGAAGGCAAAACCACGCACCGTTTTCCAGCGTATACTTCAACACGTCGGAGGCCGGGAGCGTAAGCGTTTCGCGCCGGTTATCCTGTGTTACTATACGTATGCCCGCTTTGTAATCCTCAATAATCCGGATGTTTTGCCCTGCCATCTCGGCTGCCGGCTCGTCGCGGAACGATTGGAGAATGGCTTTCATTTTTTCCAGCCCTTCTTTTCCTTTGAGGGTTATGGAGAGCAAGTCTTCGAGATAATATCCATACGTCTCGAAGATCTCCAGCAATCCTTCATACATTGTCATACCACGCGATTTGTAGTAGGCGGCTACCTCGGCGGCAAGGAGGCAGACCTGCACCGCATCTTTATCACGAACAAAATCACCCGCCAGATAGCCATAGCTTTCCTCGTAGCCGAATACAAAAGTATGGCTTCCGGTTTCCTCGAACTCTCTAATCTTTTCACCGATAAACTTAAAGCCGGTCAACGTATCGATTGTCTCAAGGCCGTACGAATCTGCGATGGCGCGTCCGATTTCGGACGTTACAATCGTCTTCAATACCGCCCCGTTCTTTGGAAGAGTGCCCGCCTCCCGCTTTTGTTCCAGCAAATAATGCAGAAGAAGTGCGCCGGTCTGGTTGCCGGTAAGCACTACGTATTCTCCCTGAAGATTCTTTACCGCAATGCCAACACGGTCCGCATCCGGGTCCGTGCCAAGCAGCATATCGGCGCATGTCCGCTTACCGTATTCAATTGCCAGCTCAAATGCAGCATGCTCCTCCGGATTCGGCGAAACAACCGTAGAAAATTCGGAATCGGGCAATTCCTGCTCTTTGACGACCTCCACATTGGTGAATCCAAGTTCCGCAAGCCCGCGCCGCACTAACTTATTCGAGGTACCGTGCAGGGGGGTAAATACAATCCGAACTTCATCTCCCATCCGCCGTATCAACTCCGAATTTACACTGAGAGCGCAAATCTTCTGTATGTATGCGTCATCAATATCAGCACCAATGCTTACAAGGAGCCCGGCCTTGCGTGCCGCCTGCTCGTCCATTACTTCAATGACCAGCTCGTCACCCGCTTCGTTTACTTTTGAGATAACCGCGTCCGCGTCCGCCGGAGGTAGCTGACCGCCGTCCGGACCGTATACTTTGTATCCGTTATATTCAGGAGGATTATGACTTGCCGTAATGACAATCCCCGCATATGCACCCAGGTGGCGCACAGCAAACGACAGTACCGGCGTAGGACGGATATCGTCGAAGACATACGTTCGAATATTATGCCGTGCGAGTGTCAGTGCCGCTTCAAGCGCAAACTCCCGTGATTTGCGGCGCACATCATAGGCAATCGCTACACCGCGCCGCCTGGCCTCCTCTCCTTGTGCTTCAATATAGCGGGCGAGACCTTCTGACGCTTTGCGCACCGTATATATATTCATTCTGTTCGTTCCCGGCCCGATTTCGCCGCGTAACCCGCCGGTGCCAAACTCCAGATTTTTGTAAAAACAATCTTCCAGCGCTCTCTTGTTGTCCTTCATGGCCGCAAGCTCCTGTTTTAACTCTTGCGAAAGACCAGGATACTCCTGCCACCGCGCCGCTTTTTGTTCCCAGTTCATCCCTTCACTCTCCCCATTTTTCCACTATTATACTGCAATTGCTTTCCCGGTTACAAAACAAAGCCGCTCCGCGTCGGAACGGCTAATAAAAACATAAATTAAATAGAAAGGGTTTTGCTCAGTTCGTACATATCCAAATCAATGTCATGCTTGCTCCCAAATACGTCGGCGAAGTCCACCGCCGTAATCCTGTTTCGCTGAATACCTACCATCTTACCGCTCTGGCCATCACGCAGCAAGTCGACCGCTTTGGCCCCCAACCTGCTGCCCAACATCCGGTCGAACGCGGACGGAGAGCCGCCGCGCTGCACATGCCCAAGCACTGTTACCCTTGTATCCAATCCTGCTTCCTCTTTAATTTTCTGTGCAATTTCCGAAGCCGGACATACGCCTTCTGCCACAATGATAATGCTGTGTTTCTTGCCGCGTTTGTTTCCTTCTAGCAGGCGGCTGATTACATCCGTAATCTCAAAATCCACCTCGGGAAGTAAAATCGACTCCGCTCCGCCGCTTAAACCAGCCCATAGTGCAATATCACCGCAATGTCGGCCCATCACTTCAATGACAAAAATCCGTTCATGCGATGTGGCGGTATCCCGAATTTTATCAATCGCTTCAATAACCGTATTGACTGCCGTATCAAACCCGAGCGTCACCTCTGTGCCTGAAATATCGTTATCGATCGTACCCGGAATGCCGATCGTAGCAAACCCCTTGTCCGATAGTTTTTGTGCGCCGCGAAACGAACCATCGCCACCAATCACAACAAGGCCTTCAATTCCTCTCTCCCGCAGGTTATCGATCCCCTTCTGCTGGCCGGCCTCCGTTTTGAATTCTTCGCTGCGGCTGCTGTACAGGATGGTGCCGCCCCGCTGAATAATATCCCCTACACTTCCGGCATTCATTGGCTCGATCTGCCCCAGCATCAACCCTTCATAACCATGATAGACGCCATATACTTCCATACCGTGCGAAATGCCGCGACGAACGACAGCCCGCACGGCGGCATTCATCCCTGGAGCATCTCCTCCGCTTGTTAATACCGCAATCTTTTGCATGATCATCATCCTCTCTTTTTTCTGTGAAAATTGTGAGGAAAGAAGGAGAGAAAGAGGAAATGAGACCCGGGGAAGAAAAAGGCGTTCGCCTTTTTCCCCATTAAAATCCTCTCCTCGTTCTCTTCTCTCTT
>NZ_DFMZ01000054.1:8983-9256 GCF_002375825.1 Aneurinibacillus sp. UBA3580 | reverse complement strand
TCTTCTCTCTTTTCCTTCGCACCCAAAAAGTCAGCCGCCTTCCCTTTATTTTCATGGGGGGCTTGTCACTAATCGACCATGGTGGTTTTCTATGCTTTACTGTGCCAAAAGATTCATCTCCGCCAGTTTTGCCAATCCAACAATGCCGGCGTCGTTGCCCAGGACAGCAGGTACGATAATCTCCGTTTTTTGAATATCCACAAGTGTAAATTCATGAAACCAGCGCACAGTCGGCTCAAGCAGCAGCGATCCGGCAGCGGCTCCTCCGCCACC
>NZ_DFMZ01000054.1:0-8880 GCF_002375825.1 Aneurinibacillus sp. UBA3580 | reverse complement strand
GGCTCCTCCGCCACCGATAACAATACGGGCCGGAGCAGTGACGGTATAAGCACCCGCCAGCGCATATCCTAAATAATAGGCAGCGTTAGCAAGCACACTACGTGCAGCCTCATCGCCTTTCCGGGCTGCCTCAGCCACAACTTTACCGGTCACTTTTCCCTCCCGGGCCAGCTGTTCTGCAAGCAGGCTCTTTGGATGAGCCTTTGCCGCCTGCTCGCCGTAATAAGCAAGGGCAGACGCAGATGCTTCCGTTTCCAGGCAGCCAGCTCTGCCGCAATTGCATGGCCGTCCGCCTTCTATTTTTACACGAAAATGGCCGATTTCTCCAGCCAATCCATGTGTTCCGTTGACAATCCTCCCATTTGTGATGACACCGCCCCCTACACCGGTGCCGATCGTAATACATAGCAGGTTATTCACACCTTTTCCGGCTCCCCGCCACATCTCTCCGAGTGCTGCCGCGTTCGCATCGTTAATTACAAACACAGGAACATTCAGCATAGCAGACGCTTTTTCGGCTACGGGAACATCCCTCCAGCCAAGGTTGACTGCCCGGGTTACCCGCCCGGTTTCCATCTCTACAAATCCCGGGATGCCTATGCTGGCAGCCCGAATCTCTCCAGGAGCGATTTTCGCTTCATTACAAAGCGCCTCTCTCAGCTCCTGAAACTGGCGAAACGTCTGCTCCGCCTCACCACCCGTTCTCGTAGCCACCTTCCGTTTGGCGAGAACCGTACCATTTGCATCCACCAAACCGGATTTAATATTTGTTCCTCCTACATCAAAACAGAGATACACTGCACCCTCCTCCTTGCCCGTCTATCCAAATTCCCTATTCTTCTATTATAGTATGTATGGACGGTTTCGTTTTGATTTTATCCGTACGTCCCTTATACAAGAGAAATCGTCCCTATTTTGTGTGCACCCATGCTGCATCACGACCAATGGCGTCTCTTCCGCCTCATTATAGCCGCTTGGCGCATAAATTTTAAGCTAAAGTAAAGCAGTGTCTTTTCTTTGCGTTCTCCTTTTTTATACAATGTTAAGCGTTATAATGTTTTTATGTTAAATAGCACGGTTTGCCCCTTGACTTTTGTTTTAAGGTCATGCGTATAATAAAAAAGTTTGTAGGACGCAGAAGAACGAAAAAATAAAGGGAGTGATTTGTCACATGGCGATTACAAGCTATGAACAAATTGAAGAGAAAATCTGGGACATTGTAGAAACAGAAATCATTCAGGGAGAGTTCATGCAAACACTGCTGGCAGGAGAGTGGACACCTTCGCAGGTACGAGAGTTTGCACTTCAGTACAGTTATTATAGCCGCAACTTTCCCCGGGTACTGGGTGCAGCTGTGGCTGCCGTCGAGCCGGAAGACGACTGGTGGGTTCCGCTTGTTGATAACCTGTGGGACGAAGGCGGACGTGGCAATCCGCAGAGCTATCATTCCCGTCTATACCATTCGTTCATGATTACGGCCGCGCCTGATGTACCGACAAATGAAAAATACGTACCGGATTACCCGGTAGCCCCGGCTGCGAAAGAAGCTGTCGATACGTTTATCTCTTTCCTGCGCAATGCGACGTCGATCGAAGCAATGGCATCCATCGGCTTTGGTTCAGAGATGTTCGCCGGTAAAGTGATGGGACTTATCGGCAAAGGACTGGAACACCCGAATTATAACCAGGAACGGAAGCTGAACACAACCTTCTGGACTGTGCACGCCGATCATCACGAACCGCGCCATTACGAGCTATGCAAAAATGTGCTGATCCGCTTCACATCTCCGCAGGATTTGGAACTTATGTATCGTGCCGGTGCGTATATCACTCGTTCTGAAGCGCGCTTCTATAACGGCTTATATGAACGCATGAAAAGCGTATAAGCTGAAAGCGGCCTGTTCGCCGGAACGGGCCGCGCTTATTATGATAGGATTCGATGGAATATTCTAAATGATACATAGAGAAAGAAGGGAAGAAGGTGGAGATTGAAACTGTCGTGTCTTCCATCCTTACAATGGCAGCCATGATTCTCATTGGCGGTCTTCTAAGCTGCCGCATGCCTTTTACGTTGGAAAGGCGGCAGTTGCTGATTGCCATTATTATCAATGTAGCAATGCCCTGTATTATCCTAAACGGGGTATTTCAAACAGAGATTGATGCTAATTTTCTTACGCTTGTTTTACTAATCTTTCTTAGTTCGATCCTTATTAACTTTTTTGGCGTGTTTCTCGGCTGGATGGCGGCACGCGCAATGCATATCACTCCCGATAAAGCAAAAGAAATAGCGCTTCTGTCAGGTCTTGGCAATACCGGATTTATCGGCATTCCGCTCTGCGCTGCTCTATTCGGTCCTAAAGGAGCACTGCTTGCGGCTATTTTTGACGCAGGATTGGATTTTACCATCTGGACGCTTGGTGTCATGATGCTGCAGGGTCAGAGAGGATTCAATTTTCGTTCTTTAAAAGCACTTATTAACATTCCAATGATATCCATTTTCATCGGAATGCTGGTCGCCGTGTTCAATGTCACGCCCCCGAAGAGTGTGGCAAACCTGGCGGAAACGCTGGCCAATCTTGCATCTCCGCTTGCCATGATGTACATTGGAATGCTCATTCCGTCCATGGCTAAAAAGAAACGGACCACTGCTCTGCATCACCTGAGCATGCCGCTCATCATGAAACTGCTCATTTTCCCGGTCACTATCGCCTTGCTGCTGCACCTTCTTTCTCTACCGCTGGAGGTGGCGCAGATTATTATCGTGCAGTCGACTATGCCGAGCCTTACGTTGGCGTCCATTCTGTTTGCCCGCTATTCACGGGACGAAGAATACGGAGCGACGATGACCGTATTCTCCACGCTTGCATCAATTACGACCATTCCGCTCATGACGATGATCGGCTTCTATCTTCTCGTCAAATAAGGAGCGCTTTAAGCGCTCCTTTTTCTGTGAAAATCAGGAAGAAAGAAGGAGAGGAGAGAGGAATAAAGATCCAAGCAAGAAAAAGGCGTTCGCCTTTTTCTACATTAAAATCCTCCCCTCGTTCTCTTTCCTCTTTTCCTTCGTACCTCAAAAGTCAGCCGCCCTTCCCATGGTTTTCATGTCGGGGCTGCGGCTGAGAAGCTCAAAAATAGAGACTATTAGCCGATTGCCAAAAGAAATACAGGCCCATGATAAGGGATTTATTAAAAAAATGTAAAAAAACAATCCGCTTTTTTAGTAATAAAGTATGAGTTTTTCATCCAATGTCATGGTATAATCATCATTGATTCTAATTGCTTTTACCAGTTCACTTATCGTAGACAAATCAAATTTACATAATTTATGTAAAGGGGAAGAAGATGATGGAATGTCCGTTTAAGCATCTGCTCGGCAATGAAAAAGGAGCCTTGGGATTTTTTAAAGGAACGAAAAAAGAAGAGTCGATACAGACGGCCGGCACAAGAGCCTCCGCGGCTTCATCAGCGGAAGTTTCCCGCTTCTATCAGCAATTGATGGAAAGCACGGAAGCATCCAAAGTCCAGTTTGTAGGATTGACGGAAGAAGATTTGCAACGTCTTGTTGCCATTCGTCCTATCTTTACCAAATACGTAGCCGACATTGTAAAATCATTTTACGACCAAATCATGAAGGTTCCGTCTTTAATGGCCATTATCAACAATCATAGCTCGGTCGATAAACTGCGCCAGACCTTAGAACGTTATCTTCTCGATATGGTGTCCGGCGAAATCGGTCAGGATTACATCGTTCGACGTAAGATTATCGGCAATGTGCATAACCGGATTAATCTGTTTCCAGAGTGGTATATTGGTGCGTATACATTAATCCAGAATGAAGTGCTGGCTCTGCTGCTCAGGGAAATGGCTTCCCCTTCCGAGGCGCGTGAAGCGTTCACTTCGTTTCAACGCCTCTGCTCGTTTGACATGCAGATTGCGATTTCTACCTATATCGATTCTTATACATCGTCTATGATGCGTCTGAATGAAATCGAACGCATCCAGCACCGCCTTAACGAATCGTCCGAAATGCTCGTAGCTACAGCGGAAGAGACAAGCGCATCCATTGGTGAGAAAGAGGCGCATGTTATGCAGATGCTCGAGGGTACACGCGACATCCAGGAAAGCTCACAGCAGATGGTAAACGATGTAGAAGAAGGTAAAACGGAAATTAGTTCGGCATTGCAAGAAATTGACCGTATCGTAGAAATCATGGACGAAACGCGTGATAAATCTAAAGAGCTTATTGAAAGCGCCAATAAAATCGGAGAGATTGTCCAGGTTATCCATGCTATTTCCAACAAAACGAATGTCCTGTCCTTAAACGCGAGCATCGAAGCGGCGCGCGCAGGAGAGCATGGACGCGGCTTTACTGTCGTGGCCAAGGAAGTGCGTAATCTTGCTATGCAAACCCAGGCGGCGCTTAATCATATTCATGAACAGATCTCTATGGTACAAAATAACGTGAACTCATTTGAGAATTCATTTGAACAAATTGCAAAACAAACAAACCGCTTCCGTGAGATTAATACTGCGATTATGAATATTATGAATAACTCTTCGGTACAGGTGCGTGCCAACAGCGAAAAAATTAAGAATGTGAGCAATTATATTTTAGACTTCCAGCAAACGTTCAATGAAATTTCCACCGCATCCGAACAAGTGGCCAAGATGGCTGAAGAATTAAGTCTTTTAAGCAATCAATTGAATGACAAATTCGACATCCAGAAGCAATAAACGCACAGATACAAAGAAATACGTGCATAGGTGGGACACGGAATGAGTATAGTCAAATTTTCTTTTGAAAACCGGGAATTCCCCTCTCTTGAGGAAATGACAGATGTATTACTGCACGAAGCGAATGAGCAAATCATTCGCATCGATATGGGCAATATGGCAAATACAAACGACAATCGAAACTACGTAAAATGGCGTCTGCTTCATCTGCAGTATTACTTTGGTAATGTTACTCCTATGAAAGTCAAATCCACGTATAATTCTCTCTGGAGTCAGCTCTATCGCCTTGAGCACCAGGATGAATATCGTCACCCATACCTAAAAAAATTATTGGAAAAAGTTCAACATGCTAACTTATGATTTTCACGATTTAACCAGAGAGAACCTAAAAAAATATGTTGATCATGTTTTACATGATGTCTGCAGTCATCTTTCCCTTACGGAAAATTGTCTGCTGCATTATTCTCTTCAGCTCAGCATATGGGAAATTCTTGTTAATATTATCGATCACAACCCGCAAGCAGCATCTACGCACCCTACGCATATCACCGTTCTGTGGACCGACAGCGAGATTATACTCCGCATTGTCAACAAAGGGGGATGTTTTGACTGGCATAAACATTTGGCGACCGGCTTGCCTTCGCCGGAACAGGTAAGAGGCCGGGGCTTATACATTATCAAAAGCATCAGCAAGCATTTTTCATTCGACGAACGCGGTGAAACGGCTATTATTATATTTGATCGCTAATGACAAAGGTCTGGAAACAAAGAACAAAAGGGGAAAAATCGAATGATTACTTATAGCGTACAAACGGATCAAATCTTGTTTACCTTCAAGGAAGACATTAATTTTGAAACCGTGCGGCAAATCGAAATAAAGGTACGGGAAATAAAAATTCCGGAGCAGCCGACAAAGCTGGTCATTGATCTTGAACAGGTACGATTCATCGACAGCACAGGCGTAGGATTCCTTATCAGCTGGATTCATCCACTGATTTCCCGCTATCAAATCCGGATTATCAATAGCTCTCTTCCTGTGAAAAACATCCTGCAAATCTGCAAGCTCGATACACTGGTGGAAATCGCATAACCGATACAAATAGGAGCGGAAAAGTGGCTTGCCTTTTTCCGCTCCTTCTCTTTCTTGCTTTCTTACTTGCCTCTACCCGCCCCATACCTCCCTATTCCGGGAGCGTAATCACAAGCAAGCATACATCATCTTTGTTTTCTTCGGTTACAAAAGCTTTTATCGCTGCCTCTTTCACTGTTGCCGTTTCCATATGGCGATTCTCCCAAAAGAAACGCTGCATCTCTTCTACCATATGAAACGCCGCATTTTCCTTTCTCTCTATCAAACCGTCAGTATAAAGAACAATGCGTGCTGCCGTTTCGTATGTAATTACTTCTTTCTCGACCGGTAAATGAGGCAGAAGTCCAATCGGCAAGCTTCCCTTCTCAAGCCGCCAGTTCTTCCCTTCCGCCGTACATACGATCCCGGGCGGATGACCAGCATTCACATACTCAATCGTTTTTCGATTCGTATCGACTACGACATAAATGCAAGTAAAATAATAAGAGGATATTTTACGCTGTTCCGCATACAGGTTATTCATATGTCGATTCAACTCTTTTACCACTTTCACCGGGTCTGTCAGTCTTGTAATCAACCCCTGCAGAAGTGAGCGAACGGACATGCCGATAAGCGAGGCGCTAATTCCGTGGCCAACTACGTCAAGCAGCAAAATGCCATACCGGTGGGAATCGATTTTATACCAGCAATATATATCTCCTGCTAATTTCTCAGACGGAATGTATATCGCTTCAATCTCAATGTTTGCTTCAAAAAGCGGCCGACTCAGCACGCTCTCCTGCACTAGTTTGGCCAAATCCAGCTCTGCCTGCAGTACCTGCTCCGCCTGCTTGCGGCGAGTAACATCGGACTGTAATCCCACGAAATAAAGCAAATCACCTGATTCATCAAAAACCGGACTAATGGTTAACTCGTTCCAGAAACTTGTCCCGTCTTTCCGGTAATTCAACACTTCTGATGTAATTGGTTTGCGCTCTCTTATTGCTCGACGGATATCTGCAATCGTCTCTTGATCCGTCTCTTCCCCCTGTAAGAAGCGGCAGTTGCGCCCCAGCACTTCATCAGCTATATATCCCGTTAGCACTTCAAATCCCTTGTTGACAAAAATCAGCGGATTATCAGGCAAGTTCGGATTCGAGATAGTTACGCCCGTTACTGTATTAGCAATGGCTGCGGCAAGGTGGTTATTCGTCTCCAGTGCATGAAGAAACTGCTCATTGGACTTTTTCCGCTCTGTAATATCGTGAAAATACACGCACAGCCCACCGGCAAACGGCACAGCATGCACTTTAAACCATTTATCGTATGTCAGCGAATATTCTTCAAATTCGACCGCTCTCTGCTCAGCCAGCGCTTTATAGTATTCGTTTTGAAAGGTGAGAGCCATCGCGTTAGGGAGTTCATTCCACAAACTTTTTCCCAGCAGATCTTTCCGGCGTTTTTTCAAAATCTTTTCAGCTTCCCGATTTACATAGATAAACCGCCACTGTTTATCCACAGCAAAAAACGCATCGGAAATGGTCTCGATCATCTGTGCGATCTGCCAGGCCGATTGCTCTTCATTCATGCTGCCTGCCCCCTCACCGGATTCGTTTCTATTTTCAGTGTAGCATATCCACCAAAATATGAAATCCTTTGCTTCTACTCCATAAGCAATTCTCTTTTGTATGAATACAATGTAGCATCCGATACCCTGCGTATCGCCAAAACAGCAAGAAAGGATGAAAAAGATGAATACGCAAAAAAAAGAGCGACATGCCTTAAAACTGCTCGGTGTCTCGGGAATCGGGCTGCTGTTCGATTCGATGGACGTCGGTATCCTCGCCTTCGTTATTGCCGCGCTAAATGTGGAGTGGGGACTGACGCCGACGGAAATGGGCCTTATCGGTACGATTAACTTCATCGGAATGGCACTGGGCGCGGCGCTTGCCGGTCTATGGGCTGACCGTTACGGACGCAAGCAATTGTTCATCGTTACACTTCTTATTTATAGCATTGCCACCGGTTTGAACGCTTTTGCCACCACACTGCTCATCTTTATGGTGCTGCGCTTCATTGTCGGTTTCGGTCTGGGAGGAGAGCTTCCCGTCGTCACTACGTATGTTCTGGAATCTGCCCCGCAGCGTGATCGGGCAAAGTGGGTCGTCTGGCTGCAGAGCTTCTGGGCTGGCGGGGCACTTGTTGCCGCCGTTATCTCATACTTTATCATTCCGGAGTTTGGCTGGCGCGTCGGGTTGTTTATGGGCGCAATCCCTGCGCTGTATGCTCTTTATCTGCGCCGCGCACTGCCGGAGACACCCGCTTTTACCAGGCAATCTGAACAGAAGACGATCGGACAAAAGATTAAACTTTTGTGGTCCCCTTCTTACCGCCGCACAACATTTGTGCTGTGGACCCTCTGGTTTGCTTCCGTCTTCTCTTACTACGGAATGCTGCTGTGGATGCCGTCTATTATGGTTATGAAAGGGTTTACACTCATCAAAAGCTTTGAATACGTGCTGCTGATGACGTTAGTGCAGATTCCTGGATATTTCACCGCTGCCTACTTCGTCGGCAAATGGGGCAAAAAACCAACCCTTGTTGTATTCATGTCACTGTCTGCCATCTCTTCGCTGGCATTCGGACTATCACCTAATATATGGACATTACTATTTTCCGGCATTTGTCTCTCTTTCTTCAATCTGGGGGCCTGGGGCGCTACGTACGCATATACGGCAGAGCAATATCCGACCTTGTTCCGTGCCACCGGTACCGGATGGGCCGCAGGTTTCGGCCGAATTGCCGGTATCATTGCACCGTACTTGGTCGGGCTGCTCATCGGCATGAGTATTGGCTTCCCATATATTTTTTCCATGTTCTTTACGATGACGATGCTGGCCGTACTGGTCGTGCTTTTCCTCGGCAAAGAATCCGCGACCGAATAATCAATCAAAACTCCCATGGCTTTTCAGCTGCAACCCTGCTATGAAAATCATGGGAAGAGCGGCTGACTTTTGCGGTACGAAGGAAAAGAGAGAACAGAACGAGGAGAGGATTTTAGTGTAGAAAAAGGCGAAG